>NZ_JAKUEU010000011.1:0-95491 GCF_022663075.1 Bacillus cereus group sp. BfR-BA-01441 | reverse complement strand
GAACAGAAGAAAGTAGAAGAACAGAAGGAAGCGGAGTAACTGCTTTAGTGAAACAGCCAGAAAACAAGAATGTGGTGTAAGAGAGAGTGAACGAATAAGCAAGACTAGTAATATTTATACGAGTGTGAGGGAACGTTAGCCCTCACCTCTTTGTTTTTCTTTTTTCTTATAGTATTAAATGATTTGAGTGTGAAAAAAGTTGTAAATTATCATTTTTTTCTGAAAAGTCTAAAAAATATTGAGAAATAAAAATAACTGAAAATATTAATAAATATGTGTTGTGTTTATATAGAGTTGTTCGTTATAATGAACATAAGGTTTTTAAAAAAGAACACATATTAGCTAAGCTAATATAGTTTTCTTTACATCTCTTATTGAAAAATAAGTGATAAAAATATAAAAAAAGCTAGGGGGAATTGATTGTGAGTCTGAAAAAGAAATTAGGTATGGGAGTTGCATCAGCAGCATTGGGGTTAGCTTTAATTGGTGGAGGAACATTTGCATTCTTTAGCGATAAAGAAGTATCAAACAATACATTTGCAGCTGGGACGTTAGACCTTACATTAAACCCTAAGACGCTTGTAGATATTAAAGATTTAAAACCAGGGGATTCTGTTAAGAAAGAGTTCTTATTACAAAACAGCGGTTCGTTAACTATTAAAGATGTTAAATTAGCAACAAAGTATACTGTTAAAGATGCAAAAGGTGATAATGCTGGTGAAGACTTTGGTAAGCACGTTAAAGTAAAATTCCTTTGGAACTGGGATAAACAAAGTGAGCCTGTATACGAAACAACTTTAGCAGACTTACAAAAAGCTGATCCAGACCTTTTAGCTAAAGACATCTTTGCTCCTGAGTGGGGAGAAAAAGGTGGATTAGAAGCTGGCACAGAGGATTATCTATGGGTACAATTTGTATTCGAAGATAATGGTCAAGACCAAAATATCTTCCAAGGTGACTCATTGAATTTAGAATGGACATTCAATGCTAACCAAGAAGCTGGGGAAGAAAGATAATAAAAAAGCGGGTATTCCCGCTTTTTTTTATAAAGAAAAAGAAGTGCTGGTTGTAAGCACTTCTTTCTATTATTATTTTTGATTTTGCTTCCACTTTGTAAATTCAAGAAATTCACGAAATTGTTCTTTGGAGACACCAGAGTTCATTGCATCTTTAACGAGTTGTGTCCATTCGGAGTCTAGGTTAGTTTCCTTTGTTGTTTCATCATGAAGTAAAGTATCAACTGGAATTTGTAGAACTGCTGCGATCTTTTCAAGAAACTGAATGGAAGGGTTTTTTTGTAAATTTCGTTCTATAGAACTAATGTAAGATTTAGCAACGCCAGCTTTTTCGGCAAGTTCAGTTAATGAAATACCTTTTTGTAAACGAAGGCGTTTTATACGTTCTCCAATCATATTTGCGCACCTTTCTATCAATATGTAGTTGTCTTATGATGTCATTATTATAACATAAACTTCGTTAAAAAGAACAAACCTATTGAGCCTGACTGGATGGCTTCATACGTTGGAAAAATTGCTCGATGTCTTGCATGGCGATACCAGCATCTAGAGCTTCAAGTATTAAATCAATCCATTCTTGATCCAGTGCGTCTGTCTTATCTTTGTACAAATGTAATTCCTCCCTAATTATCGGTCATAATTGCTGCTACAGAATACATGATAATGAAATCCGATTTTGTGTTTTATATAGTGAATTATCAAATATTGTGTAGATGAAACAAAGATAAAATCCCCATTAAACTCCCTCTATGGAAATTATAAATTGTTCGATAAAAACTTTCAATATTTTCAGAAAACATTGTTGAATTGTGATATATTCGTATGCTAACTATGAAATTTTTACAAATATATTAAAAAAATTACAGAATGTGACTAAATATTGAAAAAATATTGAATTTTTAATAAAATTCAATTTGTAATACATATTAGTTATTAGGGGAGGAAATATGGGATGAACAAGAAACCGTTCAAAGTTTTGTCATCAATCGCTTTGACAGCTGTATTAGGCCTTTCATTCGGAGTTGGCACTCAATCTGCATATGCTGAAACGCCTGCGAATAAAACAGCTACGAGCCCAGTTGATGATCACTTAATTCCGGAAGAACGTTTAGCAGATGCGCTAAAAAAACGTGGGGTAATTGATTCGTCAGCTTCAGAGACAGAAACAAAGAAAGCAGTCGAAAAGTATGTAGAGAACAAAAAGGGTGAAAATCCTGGAAAAGAAGCAGCGAATGGGGACCAACTTACGAAAGATGCATCTGACTTTTTAAAGAAAGTGAAAGATGCGAAAGCAGACACGAAAGAAAAATTAAATCAACCAGCAACAGGCACACCTGCAGCGACAGGTCCAGTTAAAGGCGGTCTAAATGGTAAAGTACCAACTTCTCCAGCGAAACAAAAAGACTATAACGGTGAAGTTCGTAAAGACAAAGTACTCGTTTTACTTGTAGAGTACGCTGACTTTAAACATAATAATATCGACAAAGAGCCTGGATATATGTATTCTAACGATTTTAATAAAGAACATTATGAAAAAATGTTATTCGGCAACGAGCCATTCACATTAGATGATGGAAGTAAAATTGAAACGTTTAAACAATATTACGAAGAGCAATCTGGTGGTAGTTACACAGTGGACGGAACAGTTACAAAATGGTTAACAGTTCCTGGTAAAGCTGCTGATTACGGTGCAGATGCTGCTAGCGGCGGCCATGATAATAAAGGACCAAAAGGGCCACGTGATTTAGTAAAAGATGCATTAAAAGCAGCTGTAGATAGTGGTATTGATTTATCAGAGTTCGACCAATTTGATCAATATGATGTAAATGGTGATGGAAATAAAAATCAACCAGACGGTTTAATCGATCACTTAATGATTATTCATGCGGGTGTTGGACAAGAAGCAGGCGGTGGTAAATTAGGCGATGATGCAATTTGGTCGCACCGTTGGACAGTTGGACCAAAGCCATTCCCAATTGAAGGTACACAAGCGAAAGTACCATATTGGGGTGGAAAGATGGCAGCATTCGACTACACAATTGAACCAGAAGATGGAGCAGTTGGTGTATTCGCACATGAATATGGTCATGATTTAGGTCTTCCAGATGAGTACGATACACAATATAGTGGTCAAGGTGAGCCGATTGAAGCTTGGTCTATTATGAGTGGCGGAAGCTGGGCTGGTAAAATCGCTGGAACGACGCCAACGAGTTTCTCACCACAAAATAAAGAGTTTTTCCAAAAAACAATCGGTGGTAACTGGGCAAATATCGTAGAAGTAGATTACGAGAAATTAAATAAAGGTATCGGTCTAGCGACATATTTGGATCAAAGTGTTACGAAATCAGCAAGACCAGGTATGATCCGTGTTAACTTACCAGATAAAGATGTTAAAACAATTGAGCCAGCATTTGGTAAACAATATTATTACAGCACAAAAGGTGACGATCTTCATACGAAGATGGAAACACCGTTGTTCGATTTAACGAATGCAACGAATGCAAAATTTGATTTCAAGTCATTATATGAGATTGAAGCAGGTTATGATTTTCTTGAAGTACACGCTGTAACAGAAGATGGTCAACAAACGTTAATTGAAAGACTTGGTGAGAAAGCAAATAGTGGAAATGCAGATTCGACAAATGGAAAATGGATTGACAAATCATATGATTTAAGTCAATTCAAAGGCAAGAAAGTAAAATTAACATTTGATTACATTACTGATGGTGGTTTAGCATTAAATGGATTCGCTCTTGATAATGCTTCATTAACAGTAGATGGTAAAGTAGTATTCTCTGATGACGCAGAAGGTACACCACAATTAAAATTAGATGGTTTCGCTGTTTCTAACGGAACAGAGAAGAAAAGCCATAACTACTATGTTGAGTGGAGAAACTATGCTGGGGCAGATAACGCGTTGAAATTTGCTCGCGGTCCAGTATTTAACACTGGTATGGTTGTATGGTATGCAGATTCAGCTTATACAGATAACTGGGTTGGTGTACATCCAGGACACGGTTTCCTTGGTGTAGTTGATTCTCATCCAGAAGCAATTGTTGGTACTTTAAATGGTAAACCGACAGTTAAGAGTAGTACACGATTCCAAATCGCTGATGCAGCGTTCTCATTCGACAAAACGCCAGCTTGGAAAGTCGTATCTCCAACGCGTGGAACATTTACGTATGATGGCTTAGCAGGCGTACCGAAGTTTGATGATTCTAAAACGTATATTAATCAACAGATTCCAGATGCAGGACGTATTTTACCGAAGCTTGGTCTGAAGTTTGAAGTAGTAGGACAAGCTGATGATAATTCTGCAGGTGCTGTTCGTTTATATCGTTAATACTGTAAAACTACCGGGAGATTTTCTTTCGGTAGTTTTTTTGTGAGCAATGAATTTTATATAGCTGAAAAAGTCATATATAATGTAACCTTAAGAATAGAAATTTGTTATATATGAAGTCTATATAAATAATGAAAGAATTGGATAAAAATAGTGGGAGAAGGTGAGTGAATGAGTATTTCCTCTATTGTAAGTAGGCAAAAGGAATATTTTTTAAAAGGGCATACGAGAAGCATCGAAATGAGAAAGAATAATTTGAAGAAGCTTTATGAAGGCATTCAGCGTTTTGAAGAAGAAATATTTCAGGCATTGAAATTAGATTTAAATAAGTCAGTTCACGAGTCGTTTACAACGGAGGTTGGATATGTATTAAAAGAAATTTCCTTTCAATTGAAACATATGTCATCGTGGAGTAAACCGAAACGAGTTCGAACAGCGCTTACTCATTTTGGATCAAAAGGAAAAGTAGTGCCAGAACCGTATGGTGTGACGCTTATTATTGCACCGTGGAACTATCCTTTTCAATTAGCAATTGCACCACTTGTAGGAGCACTGGCAGCTGGAAATACAATCGTTTTAAAGCCATCAGAGTTAACACCAAGCGTTTCAAAAGTGCTTAAGAGAATGTTAGATGAATTATTCCCAGAAGAGCTTGTAGCGGTAGTAGAAGGTGGCGTTGAAGAGAGTACATCTTTGCTGAAGGAACCGTTTGATTATATTTTCTTTACTGGTAGTGTTGGCGTTGGAAAAGTTGTAATGGAAGCAGCAGCGAAGCAGTTGACGCCGCTCACTTTAGAACTTGGCGGGAAAAGTCCTTGTATTGTACATAAAGATGCAAAGATAGAGATGACAGCAAGAAGAATTGTTTGGGGTAAGTTTTTAAATGCAGGGCAGACGTGTGTAGCGCCTGATTATATGTACGTGCATTCTTCCGTGAAAGAAAAGCTAATTGAGGCACTGCGACATGAAATTACAGAGCAGTATAGTAAAGAACCTTTGCAAAATGAAAATTATGTGCGTATTGTAAGTGAGCGTCATTTTGAACGATTATGTGGATTTTTACAAGATGGTCAAGTCGTAATTGGTGGAAACTATAAGAAAGATACATTACATATTGAACCGACAGTACTAGCGGATATTACATGGAAAGATACTGTTATGGAAGATGAAATTTTTGGTCCGATTTTACCAATCATAGAGTACGACAACATAGAAGATGTAATTGGCAAAATCCAGCAACATCCGAAGCCGTTAGCGTTATATGTATTTTCTGAAGATAAAGAAGTACAAAAGAAAGTGACGAGTAATATTTCATATGGTGGAGGCTGTATTAATGATGTTGTCTATCATCTTGCCACGCCATATTTACCTTTTGGGGGTGTTGGAAGTAGTGGATTAGGGGGTTATCATGGGAAAGAAAGTTTTCGGACTTTTTCACATTATAAAAGCATTTTAGCCCAATCTACAGCATTCGACATGAAAATTCGTTACTCTTCTACAAAAAGTGCTTTAAAATTTATACGAAAGTTGTTAAAATGATGATGGTGTTTATCAGTAGGCGTAGCCGTATGATAATAGCCCCTTCGCAATGGAAGGGGTTTTTCTGTTCGACGTTATGTATCATGCGAAAATGAATCAAACATACTACATAAAGAATAGAAACGAACGCTTGTTAAATAACCATTTTTGTTTGGATCGAAACAAAAAATAGTCTATAGAACATAAATATTTATTCATGAATATAAAAATTTAAAATTTAAGGTAGATAGGACGGGAAAATGAAAAAGATTATTAAAGTTGAAGCAGTTGAAAAACATTTTGGAAATCAAGTGATTATCCCACCTCTTTCTTTAGATATTAAAGAGGGAGAGTTTTTGACAATTTTAGGGCCGAGTGGCTGCGGGAAAACGACTTTACTTCGTATGATCGCAGGATTTGAAACTCCAACTAAAGGGAATCTTTTATTAGATGATGAAAGAATTAACGATTTGCCGCCATATAAGCGTCATATGAACCTAGTGTTCCAACATTACGCACTATTCCCACATATGACAGTAGAGAAGAATATTTGTTTTGGTATGAAAATGCAGAAAGTATCAGCAGCAGAGCAGAAAGAGCGTGCTGAAGAGGCAATGCGTTTAACGCAGTTACTTGAGTTCCGTAATCGTAAACCTGCGAAGCTTTCTGGTGGACAACAGCAGCGTGTTGCAATTGCAAGAGCGATTGTAAATAATCCGCGTGTATTACTATTAGATGAGCCACTTGGAGCGCTTGACTTTAAGTTACGAAAAGACTTGCAACGTGAATTGAAAAACTTACAACGTAATTTAGGAATTACGTTCATATACGTAACGCACGATCAAGAAGAAGCAATGAGCATGAGCGATCGTATTGTCGTTATGAATAAAGGACATATCGAACAAATCGGAACGCCGAAAGAAATTTATAATAAGCCGAAAACATTGTTCGTTGCGACATTCATCGGTGAAAATAATATTGTGAAGAACGGGGAAGGCTATGTAGCAATTCGCCCTGAAAATGTAAAAGTACGTTCGGTTGAAGAACCAATTTTAAAAGAATACCATCTTGGACATATTGAAGATATTGAGTTTGTCGGAAATATGGAGAAGCTTTATGTACGTGATGAGAAAACATCAGAATTACTAATGGCATATCAAACTGCTGAAGAGGCAGCGCAGTGGAGCATTGGAGATAATGTATATGTAGGCTGGGAGCAAGAGGACGAGGTGACCTTAAATTGAAAAAAGGGAAATTACTCGCACTACCTACAGTCGCGTGGCTGCTAATTTTCTTCCTAATCCCGCTCGTATTCGTATTAGGATTCGCCTTCATGCAGCGCGGAGCTTACGGGACAGTAGAAATGCAATTTACGCTGGAGAATATATCCCGTGTATTTGATCCATTGTACTTAGGAACGTTATGGGAAACTGTTAAGATCGCAGTTATTACAACAGTAATATGTTTATTAATTGGTTATCCGTTTGCGTATACAATTACAATTGTTGACCGCAAATACCGCTCTATTCTTTTATTATTGGCAACGATCCCGTTTTGGATTAACTTTCTTGTTCGTTCATACGCATGGATTGTTATTTTACGTTCACAAGGTCTTGTGAATACGTTGTTATTAAAGCTTGGCATTATTAGTGAACCGTTAAATTTATTATATAATACTCCTTCTGTAATACTCGGAATGGTCTATTCTTTATTACCATTTATGATTTTACCAGTGTATGCAGCAATTGAGCAGCTGGATAAGCGTAAGCTAGAAGCGGCTTATGATTTAGGAGCAACACCAATAAAGGCATTTTGGAATATAACAGTGCCGATGACGATGTCAGGAATTGCGACTGGTTCTATTTTAGTATTCGTTTCTTCTATCGGAATGTTTGTTGTATCAGACGTGATGGGCGGATCGAAAGTAGCATTAATCGGAAACGTTATTCAAAATCAATTCTTAGGTGCACGTGACTGGCCGTTTGGATCTGCGTTATCGATTATCGTTGTTCTATTCTCTGTTCTGTTAATTTACTTATATTATCGTGCAACGAAAGTATATAAATATAATGAGAACGGAGGGGAATAGGCAAAGATGAAGAAGTTTTTAGTTTCTTATTCTTGGTTAATTTTGTTATTCTTGTATTTTCCAATGATGGTTTTAATGGTCTATTCTTTCAACGACTCTCGCATTAATGCGGAGTGGGAAGGTTTTACATTCCATTGGTATACAGATTTATTTCAAAAACAAGATGTTATTGATGCATTTGTAAATAGTATTACGATTGCAGTTATAACAACGATTGTGACAACGGTACTTGGTGTATTCTTTGCAATTGCTTTACATCGTTATAAATATCGTTTCGAAGGGGCTATTAATGGCCTTGTATATTTACCAATTTTAATTCCTGATATTTTAATGGGATTATCTTTACTAATTCTTTTCAGTCAGTTAGGAATGGAACTTGGACAAACAACGATTATTATTGCACATATTACATTTAGCATTTCGTTTGTTGTTGTTATTTTAGCTGCGCGTCTTTCAAGTATGGGACGTGACTTAGAAGAAGCTGCAAATGATCTAGGAGCAACGCCTTGGCAAACGTTTCGTTATGTAACGTTCCCAGCAATTGCACCGGGAGTTATTTCGGCAGCATTATTAACATTCACATTATCAATTGATGATTTTGTAATTAGTTTCTTCGTATCAGGACCAGGATCAACAACATTGCCACTATACATTTACAGTATGGTTAAGCGCGGAGTATCACCAGAAATTAATGCTCTTTCTACAATTTTAATTGTTGCTATCGTAGGATTAATGGTTCTATCTGAAATCTTCCGAAACAAAGGTGCAGATGGTGAAGAAAACTCTGGAGGACACCTTCCTTTATAATACGAACGATATAGAAAGTACAAGGGGGTAATAAACCGATGAAATTAATGAAAAGAATAGCTGGCGCAGCAATTAGCTTTAGCCTTGTTGCTGGTGTGCTTGCTGGTTGTGGTGAAAAGAAAGAAGAATTAAATATTTATAGTTGGGCTGACAATTTTGATGAGCAAGTGCTAAAAGATTTTGAAAAGAAGTATAATGTGAAAATTAACTATGACAAGTACGCAAGTAATGAAGAAATGCTTGCGAAATTACAAGCTGGTGGCGCAAAGTATGACTTAATTCAGCCGTCGGATTACATGGTTAAAACAATGGCGAAAATGGACTTATTAGCGCCGTTAGATAAAAAGAATATCCCGAATATCGAAAATATGGTTTCTAATTTTAAAACACCTGCGTTTGATCCAGAGAATAAATATTCTTTAGTGTACACTTGGGGTGTAACAGGGATTGCATACAATAAAAAGTATGTGAAAGAAGCACCTACAAGCTGGGCGGACTTATGGAATGAGAAATATAAAGGACATGTAACGTTACTGAACGATTCTCGTGAAGTATTAGGAGTGGGTCTTAAGAAGCACGGGTTCTCAAACAGTACGAAAGACGATGCACAATTAAAGACAGCAGCAGATGATTTAAAGAAGCTGCTTCCAAACTTATTAGCATTTGATACAGATAACATTAAACAAAAATTCATTACAGAAGATGCTTGGATCGGAACAGTTTGGTCTGGAGATGCAGCATTTATCGCAAAAGATAATAAAGATGTAGAATATGTTGTACCAAAAGAAGGCGGCACAATTTGGGCTGATACGTTAGCAATTCCAAAAGGTGCAAAACATAAAGAGCTTGCTGAGAAATTTATGAACTACTTACTAGATGAAAAAGTAAGTGTGAAAAACTACGAGTCGATTGGTTACAGTAATCCAAATGAAAAAGCTCATCCTCTTCATAGTAAAGAATACCGTGATAATCACATGATTTTCTTAACGAAAGAAGAGTTAGATCGTACAGAATGGCTTGTTGATGTAGACGATAAGTTAAAAGACTATGATCGTTACTGGACAGAGCTAAAAACAAAAGGTAAATAAGCAAGGAAATGCGGTTTCTAAAGTAGAAATCGCATTTTTTCATAGTAGGAGGAAATCGTTTGAAGAAGAAGTTACATCAGTATGAGGTAATGTGTATCGGTTTGTTATTTGCTGTATTTGGTATTGTTGCTTGGCGCGTACATGCAGGTGGCGTTACAGTGATGGATACATATGTCCGTGGATTAGTAAGAGGGCTACAAACGGAAAGTTCTCTTACATTTTTCTCGTACTTTACAAAATTGGGATCAGCAATTGGGATAGTCGCTACGCTCGTTATAAGTTTGCTTGTTTTTTGGAAGAAGCGTTATTATGCTGCGATGATTGTATATCCAATGGGAATTTTAATAACACATCTTGTGAATAAAGGGATAAAAGAGATTGTAAAGAGAGAACGTCCGTCATTAAATGAAGCGCTAGATGCACTTGGATATAGTTTTCCTAGTGGACATGCAATGCTATCAATTATGACATTTGGATTTCTTACTTATATCATTGCTGCTAATTTGAAAAGCGTAGCTGGGAAATGTGTCACAACGATTTTGATGGGTATAGTAATTCTATCGATTGGATTAAGTAGAGTCATTTTAAATGTACATTACCCAACTGATATTTTAGCTGGTTACTGCGTAGGTGGTATTTTGTTAATTATCGCGATTTACTACCATCGTTTACTTACTGAGAGATTAGGGCTTAATAAAGAGAGATAGAAAAACGTCTGGAAAAACTATTATTATAGTTTTTCCAGACGTTTTTTGTTTATATCAAGATGTGATACAGTATAAGTGACAATTGAATTATGTAAAGTAGGTGAAAATGTGTGAAGACAAATGTACATAAAGTTGATAAGTGGGGGAAGTTAGGAGCCTTTTTGTATCAGTTTCGTTATACAGTAATTGTAGCGTTACTGTTGCTCGCAATCGCACTTGGGATTTTTGCTCCAAAGCTACCGGGAGTATTAGGTGGTGACGGTTTCCAAACCGAAGGCGACTATCAAAAAACGAAAGAAATTTTAGATAAAGATTTTAAGAAGTCTCAAGATACGCTGCTGCTCGTTTTTGAGAAAAATAAAGATGCTTCGCATGAGGAATTTAAAAAGCGAATAAATGAAATTGTAAAGAATGTTCAAGAGAAAGAGAACTATGAATCTTTCCATCACCCAATCCAAAATAAAGAAATGCTACAAGATGACATCGGCTATGCGACAATTTTATTTTCCGGGAAAACAAATAAGGAACGAATGGAAAAGACATTACAATTTGCTGATGAGATTGAGAAAGAAAGTAATATAGCATTAAAAGTAACACCTACAGGGTTTCCGAAAATTAATAAAGAGATTAATGAAAGAACGCAAAATGATTTAAAAGTAGCAGAGATGATTGGATTACCAATTGCGTTTCTTGTATTACTATTTTCGTTTGGTAGTCTTTTGGCATCAATTTTACCGATTTTGAATGGGGCGCTTAGTGTTATTAGTACGATGGGTATATTGTATTTCATCGGTGTTGATAAAGAACTATCTATTTTCGTGTTAAACGTTGCACCGATGATTGGACTTGCATTATCTATTGATTTTGCGCTATTATTTGTGAACCGTTTTCGAGAGGAAGTTACTAAACGAACGGTAAAAGAAGCGATAGCAATTACATATCAAACGGCAGGACGTGCGATTGTATTTTCAGGATTATGCGTATTTGTTGGGTTATCCGGTTTGTTTTTCTTTAAGATAGATTATATTCAATCTGTCGCGATTAGCGGAATGATTGTTGTCATTATGAGTATTTTATTCTCACTCACACTTCTTCCAGCACTATTATCGTTAATCGGTAAAAGAATATTAAAAAAGAATCAAGTAGCACATACGCCGGCAAAAGCATGGCGTAAATTTGCAAAATTTGTGATGAAACATCCAATTGCAATGATTATTGTTGTTACAACATTTATTGTTATTTGCTTATTACCGTTACGTACAGCTAATTTGCAGTTCCCTGGTGTTGAAGCTTTACCTGAAAAGAGTGATACAAGGATTGCATATGAAAAGTATGAAGAAGCATTTAATGAAACTGTCAAAACACACGCTGATGTTACGTTAGTTGTAGAGACGAAAAAAGATATGAAAGAAAAAGAAAGTCTACAAAAGATAGAAGAAGTCGTTCAAAAGTTAAAAGGTGATAAGAAAGTACATGAAGTAAGAAGTTTATACGACGGGTTAACTGGAATGAAAGCAGATCAAGTTGTTGGAATGTTGCAGTCGCCAGAATCAGCGAAACTAACTCCTGTATTTGAAGCATACACGCAAGGGAATAAGACGACGATAGAAATATTTTTGAAAACAAAACCACGTACAGAGACTGCAAAACAGTGGGTACGTGACTTTAAAAAGAACTATAAAGAAACGGATGTTACGTATTATCTAGGCGGAATGACGACGTTTCAACAAGAATTAGAAGATGAAATTAAAGATAAAGTTGTAATTGGTATGTCTGTTATATTTGGATCGACCTTTGTTATATTATTATTTGCATTCCGATCTATACTCATTCCAATTAAGGCAATTGTTATGAATATACTTAGTTTAAGTGCAACCATTGGAATTGTTGTTTGGTTATTTGAAGGTGGTCATTTCGGTTTAGAAGCAAGTCCGGTTCTGTTTGTCTTACCAATCTTCATTTTTGGCCTCGTATTTGGGCTTAGTATGGATTATGAAGTATTTCTTATTTCACGTATTCATGAGCTCTATGAAGAAACAGGAGATAACGATCAAGCAACGTTAGAAGGGCTCGTTTCAACAAGTAGAATCATTACATCAGCTGCTTTAATAATGATTGTTGTAACTGGTGCATTCGCATTTACTGATATTTTACCAGTAAAGCAGATGGGTCTTGGCGTTGCATTAGCAATATTTCTTGATGCAACAATTATTCGTCTTATGCTCGTACCAAGCTTAATGAAGTTATTTGGAGACTGGAACTGGTGGTTACCATTTCGAAAAAAACGAGAAAAATCATCGTAAAAAATGCTCATCAATATGATGAGCATTTTTTATGAATAGCAAAGCCTACATTTTGCAAATAGTATGTGATAAGAACATTACATAATAAGTAGGTGAAGGCAATGTTTCGTTATTTTAAGTTTAAGTTAAATGATACAGTACAGTTTGCCGAGAACGATGGGCATATGTATCGCATTGTCGGTTATCGGTTAGAAAAAGGATTTTATCCAAAAGATGAATGGACTCATATCATTTATGAACTACTTAGAGAATTTGACGGGTATACGATGGATGCAGAAGAGGAAGAACTTGTAAAGGTCGTTCAAGTAGAGGATGAGTATTACAAAATACAAGAAGTATCAGGTTATCGCTATCCAGTAAAAATGAAACAAAAACAACAAGTGATGAAAATAGAAAAGATGGACGATTTATTAGATGCTTACAATGATTATAAAAGGTTGGCGGATTTCTTTAAGGATTTATCGTATGAACAAAAAGCTGAAGAAGTATTGTTAGAAATGAAAAGACTTAGAGCTTGAGGGGCAGTCTATTATAAGACTGTCCTCTATTTTTGACGGTGCATCAAAGTGTGTTTTCCGTTACAATGAGAGAATCAATAGAAATAAGGTGATAAACAGTATGGAAACAAACAAAAAGGGTGAATGGTGTGAAATTACCGTTCCAGCTAAATGGAATGGTATAAGTATTGAATCGGTATTAAAAGTAGAATGGGAAATACCGAAAAAGCTATTACATCAGCTTCGTATGGAAAAAGGTGTTACGGTTAACGGGGAACAAAGAAGATGGAATGAGCTTTTAAAAGAGAACGATAAGTTACAAGTCCATATGTTTGCGGAGGAAGAGTACGGTGTAGATCCAGAATATGGTGAATTACATGTAGTATACGAAGATGATCACGTACTTATCGTAAATAAACCAGAGCAAATGGACACACACCCTGCTGAAAAAGGTGGAACCGGGACGCTTGCAAATCTTGTTGCTTTTCATTTTCAAATGCAAGGTTTAGAGACGAAGGTGCGTCATATTCATCGTTTAGATAAAGATACGACAGGTGGTGTCGTGTTTGCTAAGCATAGAATTGCTGGTTCAATTATGGATCGCTTATTAATGGAAAGAAAAATTAAAAGAACGTACGCAGCGCTCGTTGAAGGGAAAGTAAAGAAGAAACAAGGAAAGATTGATGCTGCTATCGGAAGGGATCGCCATCATGCTACAAGGCGTCGTATTTCTCCAAAAGGTGACCAAGCTATCACATATTATAAAGTAGAAAAGTATTTTAAGAAGCAAAACACGACTCTCGTAACGTTACAATTAGAAACGGGTAGAACACATCAAATTCGTGTTCATATGAGTCATAATGGTAATCCATTAGTTGGGGATGTATTATATGGTGGACAAACAAAATATATGTCCAGTCAAGCATTGCATGCGATGAAGATACATTTCTTGCATCCAATTACGAAAGAAGCGATTGAAGTTGATGTGCCGTTTCCTACAAAGTTAAATAATAAAATAAAAGAATTTCAAAAAGAAAATGCGTAAAGTATAAGTTTTAACTTGAAAAAAGTAGATTTTTGCAGGGATTTCTCTAAAAGAAGCGAAGCCGTTAAGAGAAAAGAGAGGTGAGAATCACTTGATTAAATATAAGTATGTACTGGGAATATTTTTCGCTTGTCTTTTACTTACTCTATTTCTCTATCCCTATTTACCAAATCGTATGGCAGTACATTGGAATGTAAATGGTCAGCCAAACGAGTTTATGAGTAAACAAGTCGTTGTAGCATTTATTCCCTGTTTTATTATTTTTTCATATGGATTTTTGTATATTATTTCACATAATATATTTAAGTTTAATGAAAGAGAGCATGGTATTATAGGCGGATTTATAAAGAAAATTACGTTATTTATGTTGTTTATTCATACGCTTATCCTCTTTATTAATTTTGGGGATTTGATATCCTTTCAAACAGGATTAACGATTGGGATTAGTATGTTTCTTTTTATGCTGAGTAAAGAATTTAAGAAAATAAAAGGCAAAGAAAAAGAAAAAGATCCAATTAAATTACAAAAAATTTGTTTAGTGAGTAGACGGATTTTTCAAGTGATGGCATGTGGCATATTGTTTTCATTGTTTTTGAACTTAGAGTGGGGATTTTATGTATTGCTTAGTGTAATAAGCTGTGGATCTATGTTGTTTATGTTATATATTTTCTATTCATACATAATAGAAAGCTATGGAACTTAAAAAAGAGTCTTCTCATTATGAGAAGACTCTTTTAATCTATTTACTTCGTAATAAATTGTTGTGTCCAGTAGTTGCCGCTTTCTACATAACCAACACCGATGTGAGTGAAGCCGTTATTTAAGATGTTTGCACGGTGTCCAGCGCTGTTCATCCAAGCTTGTACTACTTCTTCAGGTGTACGTTGACCTTGAGCGATGTTTTCACCTGCAGATGTATAAGAAATACCAAATTTCTTCATCATGTCAAACGGAGACCCGTATGTAGGGCTGTTATGATCAAAGTAGTTGTTTTTTTGCATATCTTCAGACTTAATACGTGCTACTTTGCTTAATTCAGTATCGATTTTTAGTGCTGGTAAGCCTTGTTTTGCACGCTCAGCGTTTGTTAATTCAACAACACGTTGTTCAAACTCGCTTAAAGATTTTGCTTCTTCAGCAGGCTTTTGCTCAGCTGGTTTTTGTTCAGCAGGTTTTTGAGTATTGTTGTTTTCAGCAGGCTTTTGAGCTTCTGGTTTTTGAACTTCTTCAGCAGGCTTTTGCTCGGCAGGTTTTTGCTCAACTGGCTTTTGAGTTTCTGGCTTAGCTGTTGGTTGCTCAGTTACAACATTTTCAGTAGGTTGTTGACCAGGAATGAAGCAGTTTGGTTGGAAGTTTCCTTGTTGCCATTGTGCTAATGATTCAACTCCCATAGATTGTAAGAATGCTTGTAATTCTTGTTGGCTCATTTGTTTCATCATTACTTTTGAATGCTGAATATTTTGAACCTTTACATTAGATGGTTGTACTGTTGCAGCTTGTGCATCTAGAGAAGATACTCCTAAAGTAAGAGCTGTTGCAGCAGCTACAGATAATAAAACACGCTTTTTCATGATGTGTGTCCCCCTATATAAAGTTTTAATTTGTTTTCACACGATTTGTTTTTGACAGCCTGTCTGACTGACAAATTCATCGTAGCATACAATTTGCGAGAAAAAAGATGGAAAAAAATTCATAGACTTTAAAATTACCTAATTTATCCTAAGAGAAGAAGGGAGCAAAAATAAGAGAAATATAGAGTATAAAAGGAATTTATAGTGTTTTTATACTTGGTTTTAAGAGGGTGTTTTTGGATAAAGTTACCTAAATAGAAAATGAAGAATCCTATTGTATCAATGGTTTGAACGTTTTTTTGAGGAATATAATGGATTGATTTTTACAAAACTGTAATGTTTCTGTTGTTCTTTTTTATAATAAAGTAACATATTTTTAATGTTGTAGCAGACAAAAAAGCGGCTATCTCTTTACATAGACGAAGGAGATAGCCGTTTTCCTATTATTACGTATGTTACGAGTTAGTTTCAATTGCTTCTAATAATAAATCCACAATGTGAATTTCTCTCATTTTATGAGAAAGCCCTTCTCGCTCAATACCCAATTTCATTTGTAATAAACAACCTGGATTTGCAGTAACAATGGTTGCTGCTTCTGTTTCATGCACACGGTCCATTTTGTAATCTAGAAATTCCATTGATAACTCTGAATGAACAATATTGTAAATACCAGCAGAGCCACAGCAGCGGTCGGCATCTTTCATTTCTCGATATGTTGCACCTTGGATAGCCTCTAGTAACATACGAGGTTCAGAAGATGTGCGCATAACATTGCGTAAATGACAAGAGTCTTGATACGTAATAACTTGCGGCGTGAGTCGTAAGTCAGTTCGCTTATGGAAGTCTAGTTCTACTAGTATAGCAGTAATATCTTTAATTTTAGAAACAAACTGCTTAGCACGTTCAGCCCAATCCGGATCATCTTTTAAAAGATAATCATAGTCTACGAGATAAGCCCCGCAACCACCTGCATTCGTAATAATATAGTCGATGTTTAAATCTTCGAATGCTTTTATATTTCGCTTTGCTAATTCTTTTGCTCCACTCTTTTCACCAGCATGTCCATGCAATGCACCGCAGCAACTTTGTGTTTTTGGAATAACGATATCACAACCAGCTAATTGAAGAAGTTTCATCGTTGCGTTATTTGTTTCTAAAAACATCGTATCCATTAAGCAGCCTGTGAAGAATGCAACTTGTTTTTTCTTTGTACTTTCTGCAGGTAAAAATGAAGGACGATCTTTCATGGCTTTCATTTTAGGGACTTTTGGTAAAACGAGATCCATCGTTGCAAGTGTTTCAGGGAATAACTTCATAATCCCTGTTTTATGTGTTAGCGTTTGTAAACCAGAACGTTGATAAAATCCGATTAGTCCAGTTAATGTTCTCATTCGATTTTGATGGGGGAATAATCCTTCAAAAACAACTTTTCGAACAGCTTTTACTGGCACTGAGAATTTTTTATTTTGATTAATAATATCACGAGCTTCTTCTAATAAATGTCCATAATTTACACCAGATGGACAAACAGGTTCACAAGCACGGCAACCAAGACAAACGTTTAATGTATGTTCAACATCTTCATCTGGTTCGATTAAACCATCAACGACTGCTTTCATTAATGCGATACGTCCGCGTGGTGAATGTGACTCTTTATATCCGGATTGAATGTAGGTAGGACAAGTAGGTAAACAAAAACCGCATCGCATACAGTTTAGTAATTCATCTTCACTTAATCGTTCTTTAAATTCTTTTTGAATATTTTCTTTATTTAATGTGGTCATTGCTCAACCACCACTCTTTTTCGAGTGTCTTTCGCGAACATTTTTCCAGGATTCATAATGTTATTTGGATCGAAAGCTTGCTTTATTCCTTGCATAGCTGCAATACCTTCTTTACCTAATTTCATTTCTAAATATGGAGCTTTCATTGCACCAACACCATGTTCACCAGTAATTGTGCCACCAAGTTCAATTGCTTTCGCAAATATTTCAGCAAAAGCTTGTTCAGCTCGGTGCATTTCTTCTGCATTACGAGCGTCTGTCATACAAGTTGGATGTAAATTACCATCACCAGCGTGTCCAAACGTACAAATAGGAATATTATATTTTTTTGCAATGGCATTAATAGCTTCAACCATCGGAGCGATTTGTGAACGTGGTACAGTCGCATCTTCTAATATTGTAGTAGGTTTTAATCGTGCGAGCGCTGATAGAGCACTACGGCGAGCGGTACGAAGCGCATCTGCTTCTGTTTCGTCTTTTGCAATGCGAACATCAACTGCATTCATAGAGCGGCAAACATTAGCCATGTTTTCAATATCTCGATTGACTACTTCGGGAGGGCCGTCTTGTTCAATTAATAAAATTGCTTTTACATCTGTAGGTAAACCGATTTGCGCAAACTCTTCTACTACTTCAATTGTCGGTTGGTCTAAAAACTCCAGTGTTGCTGGAATGATTTTATTTGCAATAATAGAAGAAACAGCACGTGCAGCTTCATTAATATCTTCATATAGTGCAAGCATTGTTTTCTTTGTTTCAGGCATAGGAACAAGTTTTAATATAGCTTCTGTTACCACGCCAAGTGTTCCTTCAGAACCGATAAATAAACGAGTTAAATCGTAACCAGCTACATCTTTTGCTAATTTACCACCAGTGCGAATAATATCGCCATTTGGTAAGACAAGTTCAAGCCCCATTACATAATCACGTGTTACGCCGTATTTCAAACCGCGTAATCCACCTGAGTTTTCATTAATATTACCGCCGATGGTAGAAATTTTCATCGAGCTTGGATCTGGTGGATAAAATAAACCTTTTTCTTCTACCGCTTTAATAATATCAAGTGTAATGACACCAGCTTGTACAGTAATTGTTAAGTTTTCTTCATCAATTTCTAAAATATTGTTCATATGGCGGAAAATAAGGACGATACCGCCTTCAAGTGGACATGTTCCTGCGCAAAGATTTGTTCCAGACCCGCGCACATACACAGGAATTTTGTGAGTGTTACATACCTTTAACACTTCAGCTACTTCATTTGTATTACGAGGAGCAATGACTGCATCAGGCATTGCTTGGAAGTTTGGAGTGGCATCATAACTATAAGTTAAACGCCCCATATTGGATGTATCTACATTATCTTCGCCAACAATAGATACGAATGAATGAATAATTTGTTTTTCTAACATTGGAAATCCCCCTCAAACTGTTAACGTGTTTAGTTATAATAAACAACGTGGTAACAGTGCTTTCATTATAATGATAAAAAAGTCGAGGGATTCTTTCTATGTATAATCATCTAAAGATTAATCTGTTTTATCGTTCTTTTTTGTATGATCATCTAATAGGAGGAGTGCGAAGTATAAAACGTTTAAGTCTTTGAATTGTTTTGGATCAAGTCCTGTATGTTCTTCAATCTTTTTTAGCCTGTAATGTAATGTGTTAATGTGTATATGTAATTGTTTAGCCGTCTGTTTATAAGATTGGTTATAATCGATAAATAAGCGCAAAGTATGCATAAGCTCAGGAAATGATAATAAGTTTTCGATGGTACGCTCTAGAAATTGTTCACGCGTTTCGGCAGAAATATCTTGTAAACACATTTCTAAACGTAAATCTTCATTAAATACAATTTTTTTCGTTTCCAATGATACAGAAAGAGCGCGTAATGCTTGTTCGTAACATATGTTCATATTGTTTGAGGTAACTGTTTGTCCAATCCCGATATATAAAGAAATAGAAAATAAAGTTTCGCAGTCTTGTTTTAACCGTTTTAAAAATTGATAAGTTTGCTCTTTTGAGCTCGTTGCTGTAAATAAAATAAAACGATCATTTCCCCAACGAACAAATAGATGCTCTTTTGTTAAAATATTACGTATGTGTTGCCATATTTTACGCTGGAGCATCGTGTCATTTTTGCCAATAGAAAACAAAATAAGTTGTTTTTTCTTATATAAATCAATGCCAAGTGTTTTGGCGCGATCAAGAAAACTCGGGGACCACTCTGTATTTTGAAGCCAATCAAAGACAAAAGCTTCATAAGAACGGTGCTCAAGTTCTAGTTGCTCTAAAAAGTAGTTTTCATGAATTAATAATTCGGTCATCTTACGCAATATTTCTCCGTAGCGTGAAATATTTTCAGGTTCTCCTGTAATCCCAATGACACCAATTACTTCATCATGAAATAATAAAGGAAGATTCATCCCAGCCTTTACACCTTGCAATCGCCTTTCATCTTCTTTTGTAATGATGACGGTTTTCTTTTGTTTGGCGCAGCGGAGTGCACCTTCATGAAATTGACCAATTCTTTCTGTATCTGTACTTGCGATAATAACGCCTTCTATATTAATGATAATAATATTTTCTGTAATTAGTCTGCGTACTTCTCGTACAATTTTATTCGCTAAATCAGGAAATAGCATAATTGACACACCTCAAATTCTATTTGTTGTACATTATATATGTAAATTGAGTAAGAAAGGGAAATTTCACACTTTCCACACATTTATTTGTTATTTTACAATTATAACGAAATCATCCGAAGATGGAGGGAATCTTTTGAGAAAGTATGTTTTTCTTCTCTGTTTTTTATTTCTACTAGTAGGGTGTCAAGGAAGTTCATATACACCAATTGCTAAAGATAAAAATGTTATTATAACTACGAATATAAAAGAAGGCAGCATTAGTTTTATTGATAAAAAAGATAAAAAGTTAATTACGACATGGGAACTAAATGAGCCAATGGCCGGAATCACACTGCTTCCAAATGGCGATGAAATACTTGTATACGGTAAGCAATTAGAATATATGTATGTATATTCACTAGCGGAAGGAAGGGAAGTGGGAAAATATAAAACTGGAAAGGGCATTGTAAATGTGGTCGTATCAGCAGATAAAAAACAATTATTTGCTGCTGATCAAAATGTTCAAAAGGTAAGGTTCTTTACGATAAATGGGAAAGAGACAGGAAATGTTTCAACAGGAAAAGGGCCTATAACGATGGTAGAGTATCAGAATCGGTTATCTGTACTAAACTTTTATGATACGAAACTAACGACAATTGATACGAAGAAAAAAGAAGTTATTCAATCCTTTATGATTCCGCCAGCATCAACAGGAGCGACGATTAGTCCTGATGGGAAAGAAATATGGATTGGCGGACATGGTGATGGAAATCAAGTAAATGAGAAAGTGTTAGTGTATTCTTTACAGAGTGGAGAAATGGTGCGTTCTTTACACGCTCCATTTATGCCTGTGAATATAACGAAGGATAGTAAGTACGTATATGCACTCAGTCATGGATCGAATACACTTAGAAAGTTTGATATTAGCACATATAAAGAAATAGCTTCTGTAGAAGTAGGGTCGAATCCATTTGCATTTTTTGAGAGCGGAGCAGAAGGGTATGTAGCCAGTTATGATAGTGATGAAGTGTGCGTTATAGATATGAAGAATTTGAAAATAAAACAAACAATTAAAGTCGGAAAAGGACCGTTTCAACTCATAGAGAGGGAAGGGAAGGACAATGAATAAATATAGAGTGCTAGTTGTAGATGATGAAAGTGATATGAGACAGCTTGTTGGAATGTATTTGGATAACTTTGGATATGAGTGGGGAGAAGCTGAGAATGGAAAAGAGGCTCTTAAAAAACTAGAAACGGATCATTATGATTTCGTTGTATTAGATATAATGATGCCAGAAATGGATGGACTTTCAGTTTGTAAAGAAATTAGAAAAACGTCAGATGTGCCGATTATATTTTTAACGGCAAAAGGTGAAGAGTGGAATAGGGTGAACGGCTTACGTATGGGAGCAGATGACTATATTGTAAAACCGTTTAGTCCTGGTGAATTGGTTGCCCGTATGGAAGCTGTGCTAAGAAGATATACAAAGCAAGAACAGCAAGAAGAGATTCAATTTGGACCAATTCTTATCAATGAAAAAAGTAGACGAATAGAGGCGGGTGGTGAGCCGATTTCTCTTACTGTAAAAGAGTTTGATTTATTATATTTTCTTTGCCAACATACAGGACAAGTATTTAGCCGGGAGCAATTACTTGAAAAGGTATGGGGATATGATTATGCCGGAAGTACAAGAACGGTAGATACGCATGTGAAAACGATGCGCTTGAAGCTTGGAGAAAGTGGAAACTACATTCAAACTGTTTGGGGTGTAGGCTATAAATTTGAGGTGTAACGTATGTTTACGATGGTACAAAAACTTTGGCTTACAGTAGTATGTGCAGTATGTGTAACAGTGTCCTTTCTTTATTTCGTATCTTTATACTCGTATGAAAAATTATACGTTGATAATTTAAAAGCTTCGTTAGTAATGGAAGGAAAAAGTCTTGCTGCTCAATATGATAAGCGTGAAGGAATA
This sequence comes from Bacillus cereus group sp. BfR-BA-01441, assembly GCF_022663075.1. Taxonomy (NCBI): domain Bacteria; kingdom Bacillati; phylum Bacillota; class Bacilli; order Caryophanales; family Bacillaceae; genus Bacillus; species Bacillus cereus group sp. BfR-BA-01441. Next base: position 73,123 of record NZ_JAKUEU010000011.1, on the reverse strand, counting down.
TCAACTTTTGAAGAGAAAGTAAGATCGTTTGATCAAATATCTAGTTCAGACGTTATTTTCGTGTCTAATCCGCGTGATTTAAGTGCATGTTTGCCTTTTGATGTGCATCATCATTCTCTTATAAGTGAAGGAGATAGGCAAACGCTATTAGACGGGAAAACTGTGACAAAAATAGGATATGAAGAACATTTTGACCGTAATATTATGGGGGTTGTCATCCCTGTATTGGAAAATAAAAAATTAGTCGGAATTGTCTATTCGTATATTCCTTTAAAAAGTATAAAAGATTTAATCTATGATATGGGTCTTATTTTAGCACCGTTAGCAATTGCTATGATTTTAATTACGATATGGGTTGGAAGGAAAATTATAATTGCAATTACGAAGCCACTTTCGCAAATGGAGCGGGTTGCAAATCATTTGGCTACGGGAGATTTTTCGGAGCGGATTACAGTTTCTTCAGAGGATGAAATTGGACGATTAGGAAAAGCATTTAATAAAATGGCAAATTCATTAGAAACAGAAGATGTAAAGCGTAAGGAATTTTTAGCAAATGTTTCGCATGAACTTAGAACACCACTTAGTTATATAAAAGGGTATAGCGAGGCTATTTTAGATGGTGTTGCAAAGGGACCGCAGCAGGAAAAAGTAACGCAGCTAATTCATAAAGAAGCAGGTCGTATGCAGCGTCTCGTTCATGACTTGTTAGACTTAGCACAATTAGAAGGTGAGCACTTTCCGTTAAAGAAGCAACCTATCGTTTTTTCACAGCTGATTGAAGACGTATTAGATACGTATGAGATTAAGTTTATAGAAAAGGAAATTCATATTTCAACCAATTTAAATCCAGAGGTCATTGTCATGATTGATGAGGATCGTATGCAACAAGTGCTTCATAATGTGTTAGATAATGCGATACGGTATACAAATCAAAAAGGAAATATCGTTATAACTTTAGAGCAAATCGATGATTACTGTGAATTAAAAATAAAAGATACAGGAATTGGTATTGATATAGAACATTTGGAGAATCTTGGAGAACGCTTTTACCGAGTTGATAAAGCGAGAAGTCGTCAACACGGTGGAACAGGTTTAGGCCTTGCTATTGTGAAACAAATTGTCCATATACATGGTGGACAGTGGAAAATTGAAAGTGAAAAAGATAAGGGAACAACGGTTATTATTAAACTGAATGTACAGGATGAGGGGAGCATGTTCTAATTTTTAGGACATGTTCTTTATATTGAAGAAAATATTTATCCCGCTATTCGCCGGGCAGTAAGACCCTCACCTCAAAATTCAACGGAAGCAAAGAAGTTAGGTGGAGGCCCTGCTGCCCGTAAAAGCCCGATTGGTGAGAGCTAATAATCAGTGGGCGATGAACAAAACCCCACTGATTAAAGTTTCACTTTACACGTAAAATATAAATTAATATGTAATAAATATCGAAAATTTGACTATTTTATGAACAAAACATTTGTACTTCTTATCAATTCGGTCTAAAATAGTTATGATGCAAAGTTCTTATAAATCGTTTCAATTGTTGTTTGGAAGATACTGAGGTGATTTAACTGGAGTACAAATCTATTAAACCGAAAAAAATTTACGAAGAAGTATCTGAAGCTATTTTAACAATGATTAAAAATGGTACGTTAAAACCTGGTGACAAACTACTCCCTGTGCATCAATTAGCTGAGCAGTTTCAAGTTGGCAGATCTGCTGTTCGTGAAGCGCTAAGTGCGCTAAGAGCGATGGGCTTAATTGAGATGAAACAAGGAGAAGGTACATATGTGAAGAACTTCGATTCTTCTTCATTAACGAAATCATTAAACAATAGATTATTAATGAAGAAAGAAGATATTTTGAATTTATTAGAAGTACGAAAGGTGCTTGAAGTGGGGGCAGTTCGAGTAGCGGCGGCAAAACGTACGGAAGATAATTTACAAAATATGAAACATTGGTTAGATGAAATGGCAAAGAGCATTGGAGATGAAAAGGCTGGTGAAAAAGCCGATTTTCAATTTCATATGGGAATTGCAGAGTCTTCGCATAATAACATTTTGCTTGAACTCATGAATCATGTTTCAGAGATGATTGCTGAAACAATTGGTGAATCAAGACGCATTATTTTATATGGTGAACAAACGACATCAGAACGACTTATAGAAGAGCATCAAGTTATATATGATGCGGTGTTAAAACAAGATGTAGAATTAGCGCAGCAAGCAATGCTAGATCATTTAACAAATGTAGAACATATTGTCACAGGTAAAAACGATATAAATTCGTAATTTAATCTTTTAAAAATTTAATTTTCTGATAAAATAGAGAAAGATTAAGTAAGCGTTTTCTTTAGAAGAGGGAGAGGATAGGCCATGGTTGAGCCTATTTCTTCTCTACTAAGTCATCTGATGACCATATGTTTGTTGGTGAAGTTGTAAAAAGGGGGAGTAATAGTTATGAAAGTTACTTTATTTGTTACTTGTTTAGTCGATATGTTTGAAACAAATGTCGGCAAAGCAACAGTTGAAGTGTTGGAGCGTTTAGGTTGTGAAATTGAATTTCCAGAAGCACAAGTTTGTTGTGGGCAGCCTGCTTATAATAGCGGCCATGTAGAAGCAGCAAAAGAAGCGATGAAACATATGATTGAAACTTTCGAAGATGCAGAATATATTGTTACGCCATCTGGTTCTTGTGCGACAATGTTTCATGAGTATCCGCATGTTTTCAAAGATGATCCAAAGTGGGCTAAACGTGCACAAAAAGTTGCTGATAAAACTTATGAATTTACACAGTTTATTGTAGATGTTTTAAAAGTTACAGATGTTGGTGCAAGTTTACCAGGGATAGCTACTATTCATAAATCATGTCATATGACGCGTATGCTTGGAGTAAAAGAAGCACCAGGAATTTTATTATCAAATGTAAAAGGATTAACTGTGAGAGATTTGCCAAACGTGCAAAATTGTTGCGGGTTTGGGGGAACGTTTTCAGTTAAGATGACTCCAATTTCTGAGCAAATGGTAGACGAAAAAGTAGATAGTGTCATGGAAACAGGTGCAGATTATTTAATCGGTGCAGATTGTGGGTGTTTGTTAAACATTGGCGGACGTATTGAGCGTTTAGGAAAAGAAGTAAAAGTAATGCATATTGCTGAGGTACTGAATAGTCGCTCATGAAGGGGGAACATAAGCTATGTCTATGAAAATCAGTGAGAAAAAATTTAATGATCGCGTTGGTGATGGAATTCAAGATTCGTTTATGCGCGGAGCAGTATCTTCTGCACAAACGCGTTTATATACGAATCGCTTAAAAGCTGCAGATGAATTAGGAAACTGGGAAGAGTGGCGTGAACTAGGTGAACAAATTCGTCAACATACGTTAGAAAATCTGGATTATTACTTAATGCAGTTAAGTGAAAATGTATCAAAAAGAGGCGGACACGTGTACTTTGCGAAGACGAAAGAGGAAGCTGCAAAGTATATTCAAGACGTTGCCAAAAAGAAACAAGCGAAAAAAGTAGTAAAATCAAAGTCGATGGTAACAGAAGAAATTAGTATGAACCATGCGCTTGAAGAGATTGGCTGTGAAGTATTAGAGAGTGACTTAGGAGAGTATATCTTGCAAGTAGATAATGATCCACCTTCACATATTATTGCACCTGCACTTCATAAAAATAGAACGCAAATTCGCGATGTATTTAAAGAAAAGCTAGGCTATGAAAATTCTGATGACCCATATGAAATGACAAAGTTTGTTCGTAAACAACTTCGTGAGAAATTTATGGATGCAGAAATTGGTGTAACTGGTTGTAACTTTGCTGTTGCCAATACTGGATCTCTTTGTTTAGTAACGAATGAAGGTAATGCAGATCTTGTTATGTCAATTCCTAAAACACAAATTGCGGTAATGGGTATGGAACGTATGGTTCCGACAATGGAAGAATTAGATGTTTTAGTTGGTTTACTATGTCGTAGTGCAGTAGGTCAAAAATTAACAAGTTATGTAACAGTAGCAGGACCAATTCAAGAAGAGGAAGTTGATGGACCTGAAGAATTCCATTTAGTGGTTGTTGATAATGGTCGCTCTCAAATTCTTGGATCTGAATTCCGTTCCGTATTACAATGTATTCGTTGCGCTGCTTGTGTTAACGTATGTCCTGTATATCGTCACGTTGGTGGACATTCATATGGATCGATTTACTCAGGACCAATCGGTGCGGTATTAACACCGCTTCTAGGTGGATATGATGATTACAAAGAGCTTCCTTATGCATCTAGTTTATGCGGAGCATGTACAGAAGCTTGTCCAGTAAAAATTCCATTGCATGATTTATTATTAAAACATCGTCAAGTCATCGTTGAGCAAGAAGGTCGTGCACCACTTGCAGAAAAACTAGCGATGAAAATGTTTAGTATGGGTGCTTCTTCAGCTGCTTTATATAAAATGGGTTCAAAAATGGCACCAGCGGCAATGAGTCCATTTACATCTGGTAATCGTGTATCAAAAGGTGTTGGACCACTTAAAAACTGGACGGATATTCGTGAATTCCCAGCTCCAAGTAAAGAACGATTCCGTGATTGGTATAAAGATCATAAGAAAGGCGGGGATAAATAATGACAGGATTAATTCAAAACCGTGATGCCTTTCTAGATAACATTGCAAAAGAACTTGGGCGCGCACGTAAAACAGAAGGTGTAGAGCGTCCAGTATGGAAAAGTAATGTGAATATAGAAACGTTAAAAGATTATTCACAAGAAGAATTACTAGAAGTGTTTAAAAAGCAATGTACAAACATTCATACAACTGTAGTAGAAACGACAAATGACCGTTTAGGTGAAGACCTTCAAAAAGTAATCATGGAAAACGGCGGGGGACCTATTTTATTATCAGCAGATGATCGTTTTGATGCATATGGTTTAACATCTTTATTTAAAGAAGAACTTCCAAAGCGAGACGTTGAAGTAAACGTATGGGATCCAGAGAGAAAAGACGAAAATATGCGTTTAGCTGAAAAAGCGAATATTGGTATTGCATTTAGTGATTATACATTAGCCGAATCTGGTACAATTGTTGTACAAAGTCATAAAGGGCAGGGACGTTCTTTACACTTTTTACCGACTGTATATTTTGCTATTATTCCACGTGAAACACTTGTGCCTCGTATTACACAAGCAGTTCAGGATATGAACTCACGCGTAGAAAATGGGGAGACAGCGGCATCTTGTATTAACTTTATTACAGGGCCAAGTAACTCGGCTGACATTGAGATGAATCTTGTTGTTGGAGTACATGGACCATTAAAAGCAGTATATTTCATCGTATAAAAGAGGGGAAAGCAGGCCGGAAAATGGCCTGCTTTTTTAGTAGAATAAAGGATAATATGAAGTAGAAGTTCTCTCCTTTTTTTGCTATGTTTTTTGGGAAAGGAGAGGAAGGGATGTTCACTTATTTATATGCACTGTTAGCAGGGATGGTGTTTGGTTCTTTTTTTATGTTAGTTGCGGTGAGGGTTCCATTAGGTGCGTCTATTATTACCCCGCGTTCACATTGTTATTATTGCAAATATGTGCTAAGGCCAAAAGAACTAATCCCCATCATTTCATTTTATATACAAAGAGGCTGTTGTACGAATTGTAAGAGGAAAATTCCAATTATATATGTAGCATTTGAATGTATAACAGGAAGTATATTTCTTCTTACCGTGTATATGATTGGAATAGAACGAGAACTTATTATCATTTTATCCCTTTTTTCGCTACTTCTTATTATTTCAGTTACAGATTACTTATATATGTTAATTCCTGATTGTATTTTAATTTCGTTTGCGGTTTTACTCATTCTCGAAAGTGTTTTTGTACAATTAGTTACTTGGACAGATAGTATAGTTGGTAGTGGTGTTATATTCCTTTTGTTATATTGCATGCAAAAGATATATCCAGAAGGGCTTGGCGGAGGAGATATAAAACTACTTTCGTTACTTGGTTTTATAGTAGGAGTGAAGGGAGTTTTTATCGTTTTATTTTTAGCATCTTGTTTTAGTCTTTGTTTTTTCGGGATTGGTATCGGATTAAAACGTATAGAAGTACGAAAGCCAATTCCATTTGGTCCTTTTATTAGTCTTGGGGCAATGTGCTATGTATTAGCTGTTTATTCAAATTAGAGAGGGAATCGAAAATGAACGTATATATGGATGATCAAAGAAGTTGCCCGTTCGGGTATGTGTCCGCAACTACAGTAGAATGTGCCTTGCAAATGGTTCGGGATTATGATGTGAATATTCTTTCTCTTGATTATAATATGGGCTGGGGAGCAAAAAATGGACTAGATTTTGTAGAAGCTTTTTGTACAGAGGGATTATATGTAAATGAAATTCACCTTCATACGAATGATGTCATCGGTATGCACAAGATGAAACAGAGAATGGATAAGGGAAAGGAAGAAGGAGAAATTAATCCTCACCTTGTTGTTAAATACGTGGGAAGCTAAAAACTCCAAAGTAAAACTTTGGAGTTTTTAGTGTTTCATATGTGCTTGTAAAGGAATAATCTCTTCTTGTTGAGCTACTGCGATTTCAGTTTCTTCCTGTTGAACTTCAGGTGTTTTCTTTGTTAAGTAGTGGTATACCATACCGACAAATACTGATCCGCCAATAATGTTACCGATTGTAACAGGAATTAAGTTATGAATAGCACCTGAAAAAGAAATTGTCTCAGGATGCGGTGAAACTAAAGATAAAGCAAAGAGTGATAAGTTTGCAATACTATGTTCGTAACCAGATAAGAAGAATGTGAAAACAAGTAGCATCATGACTATTATTTTTGCTGTGTCACCTTTAACCTGAGAAGGTAAGAAACAAGCAAGACATACGAGCCAGTTACATAAAATGGCTTTAAAGAATAACTGCATTGTAGGTGTGTTCATCTTTCCTTCAACGACTTTATTCATTAAGTGACCGTGATCAATTGCTTCAAAAATTCCAGTTGCGTAAAATAGTAAGGCAAAGAATAACGCGCCGGCTAAGTTACCTGCATAACAAGCAACCCAGTTACGTAGTGTATCAGAAATCGTTGTTTCTTTTCTTAAAGTTGCTACAGTAAAGTACATTGTGTTCCCAGTAAACAATTCAGCACCGCCATATATAATAAGTACGAGAGCAATCCCGAAAAACATAGAAGCAGCTAAATAAGTTGCTGGTGAATCTGCAATGTGAAAAAAGTTACCTAATTTAAAACATAGTACAATAATAAAACCGATATAAATACCCGCAAGTGCAGCACGAATGAAATATTGCATTGGGTTTGTATCTAGTATTTTCTTTTTGCTTTTAGCCAGTTTGACAACATAATCTAGTCCTTGTTCTAGCATGAGTAATACGCTCCTTTAGTAAATCTTCTATAAATACTCCTTATATGAATAAAGTACATGGAATTGTTCTCACTTTCAATAAGTTTGTGCAATGTTTCACAAAAAGGACATACATACATTAAGAAAACGTTTACAAAAGGTAGTATAATGTAATTTTTTCTGGACATTGAGAGGAAGAAAGAAAAAAGAAAAAGCGCTGTAATTACAGCGCTTTTTCGTCTAAATTCTTTTCTACTTTTACTTCTACTTCTTTTGAGAAGAACCAACCACCAACTGCGATTCCGACTAATACAATCCAGAATGTAAGCTTCCACGGAGTGGATTCTGGGAATGAATGTGGAATTACATTTAATGCAGGGTGTGCTAATGTATAAACTGCTAGCTTCACACCAACCCAACCTACAATTAAGAATGCTGCGGTTTCAAGTCCTGGTTTACGTTTTAAGATTTGTACGAAAGCAGTTGCTGCAAATCGCATAATGATTAATCCGATAAGTCCACCTACAAAGATAACAGCGAATTGCCCAGTATCAAGACTACCAATTGTACCTAATCCTGTTTTTGGTAAAGTCATTGCTAGTGCAACAGCAGCTAAAATTGAATCAACTGCGAAGGCGATATCAGCAACCTCAACTTTAAATACAGTCCACCAAAAGTTCTCTTGTTTTTTCTTTGCTTCTTTTTCTTCTGTTTCTTCATCTGTATTCTTTTTAACATATGTTTTAAATAAGTGATTACCAGCGATAAACATAAGGTAGATGGCACCGATTGCTTGCACTTGCCATACATCGACTAAGAACGAAATCATAAATAACGATCCAAATCGGAAAACAAATGCCCCCGCTAATCCATAAAATAGTGCTTTCTTTCGTTTTTCTTCTGGTAAATGTTTTACCATAATTGCAAGAACAAGAGCGTTATCAGCCGCTAAAATCCCTTCAAGTGCAATTAGGATGAGTAATACCCAACCATACTCCAATAATAATGATACATCCATGTACATTCTCCTCTCATTTCTATAAGTTCTAAATAAGTGAAGAATTTCCCCACTATTTAGTTTCCCCATACTCCTGCCTATTAACTTTGGAAAAATCTGGAAGTGAATGCAAAAAAGACCTCTGCCGTTAATAGGCAAAGGTCTTGCTAGACATATGTAATAAAAAATGCCAACAAAGCCGGAAGAACTAAGTTCTACGTAATGACGACTTTGTTTCCAAGAAATATTCTTGGACGCTACTCCCCTTTGGAGATATGTTATTGTATTCTCATTATATGGATAATTTATACGGTTGTCAACCTGTTAAAATATCTTCATTCGGATATTTTATTTTCAGGTTCTTTTTACGAGCAAATGAAAAAGCCAATGTTAAAGGACCCATTTTCCCGAAAAACATCATAAAGATAATAATAGCTTTTCCGATTATAGTTAAGTGGGGTGTTAAATTCATACTGAGGCCAACAGTCCCAAATGCTGAAAATACTTCGAAAGCACTCATCAATAGAGGAACTCGCTCAGTAATACTCAAAATTAAAATAGCAAAAAAGATAAATGAAATTGAAATAATAGTAATGGTTAATGATTTGACAATGAGAGTATCTTTAATGGATTTTTTAAATACGACAATATCCTCTTGTTGTTGTAAAAATTTAAATACGCCAAAAAATATGATTAAAAATGTTGTTAACTTAATCCCACCACCAGTTGAAGCGCTACCAGCACCAATAAACATAAGGAGCATCATTAATAGGAGAGAAGGTTTTGACAATGTAGAAATATCAACAGTATTAAACCCGGCAGTTCGCGTTGAAATTGCTTGAAAATAAGAGGCCAATCCTTCTTCAAATGGGGTAAAACCTCTCATAGAAAGGGAGTTATGGAACTCGAATATAAAAATAAAAAGGGTAGCAATAATGTTGACGATTAGAGTAGAAGAGAGCATAAGTTTTGAATGTAGTGTAAGGTTTTTAAAGTTTTTCTTTCTTTTTATGTCTACGATTACTGTAAAACCAATTCCACCTAAGATGATGAGAGAGGAAATGACGAGATTGACAAGAATGCTATGAGAATGGGACATTAAATTATCGCTCCACACAGAAAAGCCAGCATTGTTAAAGGCTGAGATTGAATGGAAAAAACTATAATAGATCCCTTTCATAACCCCATATTTTGGTACCCATTCAAAAGAAAGAATTATAGTAGCGATACATTCGACTGTAAAAGAGAATAAAAATAATGCTTTGGCAAGACGGATGATGCCGCCGATATTCGTTTGATTTAATGCTTGTTGCAGTAAAATTCGATTTTGAAGACCGATTTTTCTTCCGAGCATAATCGCAATTAAGACAGCAAAGCTCATAATGCCAAGCCCGCCAACTTGTATAAGCGTTAAAATGACACATTGTCCAAACAAAGTAAATACTTTTCCAGTATCTACAACACCAAGTCCAGTAACAGTACAAGCGGAAACGGTTGTAAATAAGGCATCGAGCCATGAAATGGAAGTTGTCGTAGCAATGGGTAGTTTTAATAAACATGTGCCGACAACTGATAATACAAGAAAAGACAAAGTAAGAACGCGGGGAGGGCTCATGCTAATATTAATCCGTTTCATTTTACAGATCGCTCCTTTCGTTTTGATTAGTATGTGAAAAAGCACCATTATGTATGTTGAAAATAGAAAGAGGCAGAGAATATCTGCCTCTAAGCCATATGTTATATTATTATCCACGTAATTGTTGTTGAGCTAAAGCAACAAGACGTTTTGTTACTTCACCGCCAACTGAACCGTTAGAACGAGATGCTGTATTAGATCCTAAGCTTACACCAAATTCTTGTGCAATTTCATATTTAAATTGTTCAAGTGCTTGTTCTGCACCTGGAACTAATAATTTGTTTGTTTTTACCATGTTGATACACATCCTTATGAGTAGTCCAGTTCAGCTAAGTTCTTATCTAAACTGGTAACGTTATTTTATGTGGAAACGACGTACTCATACGCGGAAGTAATCGGTGCGATTAGAAGTTCTTGGATAGAAAAAAGAGTAGCAAATTTGCTACTCTTTTTTTAGTATTGTCGCTGTTCCTTCCACGACAATATCATCTGATTGATTATATATGTTTGTTTGCAGCGTAATGATTTTTTTATCATCACGCTTCTTAATAACCTCTGCCACAACGCGAAGTGTATCACCGATTTTGACAGGGGCACGGAATGAAACATTTTGGGATAAATAAATCGTATTTTTGCCTGGGAGTTTCGTTCCAAGGATGGTAGAAATAAAACTCGAAACGAGCATACCGTGAGCAATACGTTCTTTAAACATTGTCGTTTTTGCAAAAGAATCTAAAATGTGAATAGGATTCACATCCCCAGTCAATTTTGCAAAATTGATAACATCTTCATCTGTAATTGTTTTTGTAAGGGATGCTTGATCACCGACTTGAATCTCATCATAGCGAAGCTCCGGAACAGTTTGTGCTTCTTGAAATGGATTCATTTTGTCCTCCTTCTTTTCCATATCGAAAAATGTTAGCCATCTTGATGTAGTAGGAGGAAGAAAGAGTTTTGTTTGTGCTGCGGTTAGCTCCCACATTTTTCTTACTTGATGGAAGTAAATAGATTTTTTGAGTTTTCCTCGAACTTTTTTGCGAGTTCCAACTGTTTTGACTTGAACTCTTCCAAAAAACCCTCTAACTGTTTTTGAGCCTCTTCACGTTGTAATTGTTGTTGCTCAATAAATTGTTTTGTTGTTTCTTCAAATTGGCCGCTTGTTTGGGTAAGAATTGACAATGATGTTTTTGTAGGAGAAACAGTAAGCTGATGCATATGAGCAGAAAGTTCCTTCCATTTGTCCTGCCACTCGTTAATTTGATCATTTAAGGAGTTTCCAGTTAATTGTTTCACGTAATCTGTATATTGGTTATTGAACTGAGCAGTGAGTTGTTGTAGTTCTTTTTCTAGTTCATCTACTCCTGATGTTAATTTATGCAAAGCGTCTTGTTGTTGTTTTAATGTTTCTAAAGTAAGTTGCTCTAATTGCTTCCCAGCTGAAGAGAAAAGGGAAAGTGATTGAGACCAGTTTTTCCAAAATGCATCGACTAATTCGTATGGTTTAGTTTCCATTGTTTGACCCCCAAATGTTTTTTTGCATATTGTGAACGCAGATTACTCTGCTGTACCACCAGGTGAAGATGAAGAATCCTTTTCATCCTTTTCTGGAGAAGTAGAAAATGGAAAGAATGCATTGGTGTATAACGTGAAAAACGTTCGCAACATATTTTGATAATGTTCAAAAGAAGTCGCACATGTTGTTAAATATTGCTCTCCATATTCAGTTAAAGAATAAATTCTTTTTGCCGGCCCTCCATCGCTTGTATCCCAAGTAGAAGAAATAAGGTTTTCTTTTTCTAATTTGCGTAGTGTTCTATAAACATTACCTTGGTCAACAGAAGAAAAGCCGATATCCATTAGCATTTGAATAAGTTTGTAACCATGAAGACTCCAGTCTTTTAGACAGAGAAGTAAGAAGGGAACTAAGAAGTTTTTTGGCATGGAGTTTGGTTGTTTCGCTTGGTTGCTCTCCAAACTTTCGCGTTGTTCTGGTTCATTTTGTAGCATGATTGTGCATCACCTCATGAATCAGTTAGATGGAATTTTTTGCTTATAAGTGCAATTTACACCTATCTGTTTTTAAAGTCAACACATTTGTTAGAAAATAGAAAAAAATAAAATATAGACTTGAAGTTTTATTCAGAATATTAGAAAATAGTGAATAGGTTGAATTGTTTCAAAAACGAAAAAGGGAGTGTAGGTAAAGTGATTGATCAAAAATTCGATCCACTACAAGCATGGAAAAATGCTTATGAACAAACCGAAACATTTTGGGGAAAAGCGCTCAATGAAACAATTAAAACAGAAGAATATTCTGCTTGGATGGGCAGCGTTCTAGATTTGAATTTGTTTTATCAAAAAGCATTAAATGATACGACAAAAAACTATTTAGAACAAGTAAATGTGCCGACGAAAGAGGATATCGCAAGAGTGGCTACGCTTGTTATTAACTTAGAAAATAAAGTAGATAACATTGAGGAGTTTCTAGAGGAGAAAGTAGATTCTTTAGGGCAAGCTCCTACATTAAAGCGTGATGTAACGAAAGTAAAACAAGATATTCGTACGCTTGAAACAAAAGTAGATCAAATTTTAGAATTGCTAGAAAAGCAAAATGCAGTACTAGCTAAACTACAAGTACCTGTAAAAGAAGAGGTAAAGCCTGCGAATAAACCAGAAAATAAAAAATGATAAAAGCGCTTGTTTATAACAGATAAAAGAGAGAGGGAGAATCTCTTTTCACGTATAAACAGCGAAACATAATTATATATGGACTCTATAGTATGAGTACCAAAATGATTCATAACAATCGTTCACAAATTCATTTAAGGGGGAAAAGAAATGGTTCAATTAAATGGAAAAGTAGCAATCGTAACAGGTGGAGCAAAAGGAATTGGAAAAGCAATTACAGTAGCATTAGCACAAGAGGGAGCGAAAGTAGTTATTAACTATAATAGCAGTAAAGAAGCAGCTGAAAATTTAGTAAATGAATTAGGAAAAGACGGACATGACGTTTATGCAGTGCAAGCGGATGTTTCTAAAGTAGAAGATGCAAACCGACTTGTAGAAGAAACTGTGAATCATTTTGGTAAAGTTGATATTCTTGTTAATAATGCTGGTATTACAAGAGACCGTACATTCAAAAAGTTAAATCGTGAAGATTGGGAGCGCGTAATTGACGTGAATTTAAGCAGCGTATTTAATACGACAAGTGCGGTTCTTCCATACATAACGGAAGCAGAAGAAGGAAGAATTATTAGCATTTCTTCTATTATTGGTCAAGCAGGTGGATTTGGCCAAACAAACTACTCAGCAGCAAAAGCGGGTATGTTAGGATTTACAAAATCATTAGCGTTAGAACTTGCAAAAACAAATGTCACTGTAAATGCTATTTGCCCAGGATTTATTGATACTGAAATGGTAGCAGAAGTACCAGAAGAAGTACGTCAAAAAATCGTTGCAAAAATCCCGAAAAAACGTTTTGGTCAAGCTGATGAAATTGCAAAAGGTGTAGTATACCTATGCCGTGACGGTGCGTATATCACAGGTCAACAATTAAACATTAACGGCGGATTATATATGTAATGAAGTAAGAAAAAAGTGCATATCCATAGCAGGAATGCACTTCTTTTTTTTAAAGAAGGAAATCGACCAAAAAGGAGATAGAAAAATGACTACATTCGCAACAGAATGGGAAAAGCAATTAGAGCTATACCCAGAAGAGTACCGAAAAGCATACCGCCGAGTGAAAAGGGCGAGTGAAATTTTATTACGTGAACCAGAGCCGCAAGTCGGATTAACGCCGAAAGAGGTTATTTGGACGAAGAATAAGACGAAGCTTTATCGCTACATTCCAAAACAAGAAAAAACACAAAGAGTTCCAATTCTGTTAATATATGCTCTTATTAATAAACCATATATTATGGATTTAACTCCTGGAAATAGTTTAGTGGAATATCTAGTGGATCGTGGTTTTGATGTATATATGCTTGATTGGGGCACATTTGGTTTAGAAGATAGTCATTTGAAATTTGATGATTTCGTGTTTGATTATATTGCAAAAGCAGTAAAAAAAGTAATGCGAACTGCAAAATCGGACGAGATTTCTTTACTTGGTTATTGCATGGGTGGAACGCTAACTTCTATTTATGCAGCGCTTCATCCGCACATGCCAATTCGTAATTTAATTTTCATGACAAGTCCTTTTGATTTCTCTGAAACAGGATTGTATGGTCCTTTATTAGATGAGAAATACTTCAATTTAGATAAAGCGGTTGATACATTTGGAAATATTCCGCCAGAAATGATTGATTTCGGAAACAAAATGTTAAAGCCAATTACGAACTTTGTTGGTCCATATGTTGCTCTAGTAGATCGTTCAGAGAATGAACGCTTCGTCGAAAGCTGGAGATTGGTTCAAAAGTGGGTTGGTGATGGTATTCCGTTCCCAGGTGAATCATACAGACAGTGGATTCGTGATTTTTATCAAAATAATAAATTGGTTAAGGGTGAACTCGTTATTCGCGGACAAAAGGTAGATCTTGCAAATATTAAGGCGAATGTCTTAAATATTTCCGGGAAACGTGATCATATCGCTTTGCCATGTCAAGTAGAAGCATTACTAGACCATATTTCTAGCACAGATAAACAATATGTATGTTTACCAACAGGGCATATGTCTATCGTTTACGGTGGAACAGCTGTAAAACAAACATATCCGACGATTGGAAATTGGCTTGAAGAGCGTTCTAATTAAAAATAAAAAATCCAACTAGCCTATGTTAGTTGGATTTTTTTATGAAAAATAACAAAACATAGAAAGGAGAAATTTATATTTTAGGAGTATAATTATGAAACTTATGACAGGTAAGTTGTTTTGGAATACAGGAGTTTCAGTACCTTGTTATCCACCGTTAGGAAGTGATATGATATGTGATGTGCTTGTAGTCGGAAGTGGCGAAGCAGGTGCCCATATAGCGTATTCTTTAGCGAAAATAGGTATGAGTGTAATGCTTATTGAAAAAAGAGAAATTGCATGTGGTAGTACATTTGCAAATGTAGGTGTATTACAGTTTCTTCATGATAAATCGTTAACCTCACTTATCCATACATTTGGTGAAGAAAAAGGGGTACGAGCATATAAACTGTGTTACGAAGCGTTACGGACAATGGAGAAAGTGGTACCTACTCTCGATATTGATCCCTATTTTATTCCGAGAAGTAGTTTATATTATGCAAGTAAAAGTGAGGATGTCTCATTTTTACAAGAGGAGTACAATACGTTACAGAATTATGGATTTCCTGTTGAGTATTTTACAGAATCTGATATTAAGAAACGTTATCCTTTCATAAAACAAGCGGCATTATATACACACGGTGATGCCGAGGTGAATCCGTATTTATTAGCGCACAGTCTTTTGCATAAAGCAAATCAAATGGGAGCTAATATATATGAACATACAGAGGCAATACATATAAAAAAACGTAAAAATGATTTAATTTGTTACACGAAAATAGGAAATCAAATTGTAGCAAAGAATATTATTATGGCGACAGGTTATGAAGCGCTTTTTGGAAAGAAAGAAAGAAAAAATACAACAGTAGACACCTCTTATGCAATTGTAACAAATGAAATAGATCAGTTTGAAGGCTGGCATGAGCGATCGTTAATTTGGGAAACGGCACGGCCCTACTTATATTTTCGAACGTATCGAAGCCGCATTATAGTAGGCGGATTAGATGAAGCGCTGCAAATTCAAACAATTGGTGATACGAAATTATTGCATAAGCGTGATATCCTTATTAATATTGTAAAAGAGATGTTCCCGCAGTATAAAAATATACAGGCAGACTACTATTGGGCAGCCGCATTTGGTGGTACTCATGATGGTCTCCCCATTTTAAAAGAAGACGAAAAGATACATAATTTGTTTTACGCATTGCCGTATGGAGGTAATGGAACTGTATATGGAATGGTCTTTGCCAAATTATTTGAGCAGTTATTTACAAATAAAGAAAGTAAAGATTTTTCTTTATTTAATCGATAGAAAAAAGGTAGCGAAGTGATGGAATGAGAGATATAAAAAAGTTTTTACAAAAATTACGTCCTGTACAACTCATCGTTTTGTTTTATTTGTTAGCAGTAGTTGTATCGGTGATATTGCTTAGTTTACCGTTTGTTACGAAGCCTGGTGTGAAATGGACATTTATAGATGCGCTTTTTACATCGGTTAGTGCGGTAAGCGTTACGGGACTGTCTGTTATTACGATTTCAGATACGTTTACTACAGCAGGAATTATTGTTTTAGCCCTTATTCTACAATTAGGCGGCTTAGGAATTATGGCGCTTGGTACATTTGTTTGGATCATTACGGGGAAAAAGATTGGTTTGCAAAGAAGAAGATTAATTATGGCAGACCATAATCAAGGGAATTTATCGGGTCTTGTAGAATTGATGCGTTCTATTTTGATTGTAATTATTTCAATAGAACTTATTGGAGCAATCCTATTAGGTACAAGATTTTTACTTTACTTTCCGACTTGGAAAGAAGCTTATTTTCACGGTTTCTTTGCAGCTGTTAGTGCGACTACGAACGGCGGATTTGATTTAACAGGACAATCATTAATTCCTTATAAAAAAGATTATATTGTTCAAATGATTCATATGTTACTAATTATTTTAGGAGCGATTGGTTTCCCTGTGCTAATGGAAGTGAAACAATTCCTTAGTAAAAGGAGACAACAATTATTCCGTTTTTCATTATTTACAAAACTGACGACAACAACATTTTTTGCACTCGTTGTTGTTGGTACAATTATGATTTTTTTACTGGAGAGAAATCATTTTTTAGTAGGAAAGTCATGGCATGAAACTGTATTTTATACATTATTCCAATCTGTGACGACGAGAAGTGGTGGACTTGCTACGATGGATATACGTGAATTGTCACAACCGACGCTTTTATTTATGAGTATATTAATGTTTATAGGGGCATCTCCAAGTTCGGTTGGGGGCGGAATACGTACAACAACATTTGCTGTTAGTATATTGTCACTATATACCTTTGCAAGGGGTGGTAGAACAGTTAGAGTCTTCAAACGTCAGCTACATGAAGAGGATGTACTGAAAGCATCTGTCGTTATGACGATGGGGATTTTGTTATGTGCTACTGCGCTATTCATTTTATCTATTACGGAAAATGTACCGCTTATGAGCTTAATTGTTGAAGTTTGTTCTGCTTTCGGAACGACGGGACTATCAACAGGTGTTACGCCTGATTTAACAACTGTTGGGAAACTTGTACTTATTGTGCTTATGTTTATCGGACGCGTTGGTATTTTAACATTTATTTTAGCTAGTGGTGGAAGGGAACAACCACCTCGCTATAAATACCCGAAAGAGCGGATTATTATTGGATAGTATGAAACCATTCTACCTACGTTAGGTAGAATGGTTTTTTAGTCGTTAATTCCAAATTGTGGATGCATAAAAGCTTCATTTTTATTATCCGCTTCGTTTTTTAGCAACTCTTGATTTTCTTCTGAAATCCACCCAATATCATTTGTAGGATGGATCCACTCATCGCCAGCCATAATGGCAGGATCTATTTTATCACTCCAATTGTTAAGTGGACTGTTCTCGGAATTATATTTACTGTCTCCAATTACAACATCATATTGATTCACAAAAGGTTGTTGCATCGTTTTTCCTGTTCCTTTAAAAGATGGGAAATTCATTTGATGCGGGAGCGTTTCGTCTAAAATTGGTGATTGAATCTTTTCTTTTTTCTTCAAAATTATCGCTCCTTTTTATAATGATTTCTTCATACGTAGTATTTCCATCTAACGCCTCTTATGTACTTGTTAACACTTGCCAGTAATAATTATTTTAAGTTGTTTCAAACTAGAGTAGAAAGTGATTTCTTGAGAGCAGGTGAATGTATTGGTAAAAAGAAAAGTGAAACAAAATGCGGCAATCAATAATAATAAAACTCCGAAAGAAAGCTTACCAGATGCAGAATTTGCATTAGAGTATGAAGGAGAAAATAGCGCAAAGTATGCTAATCGTAATTCAAAAAAAGGGAAATAAAAATGAGGCGTTTTTTACAAACGCCTCATTTTTTTGTGGGATTATAAAGGTTTTTTTAATTATTTGTAAATTTAGTGTTTTCTATTAGCAGAAAAATGCGAAAAAACATAGAAGTAGCAACGTATTACACAAAAACAAACAACAAACAAAAGATTAATGTTGGTTTAATACTGCTTTTACACTAGTTGTTTATATTTGAGTTGTACATAAGATTTGTAAAAGGAGAGAGAAACAGTGAAAAAAACAATCTTTAAAGCTGTAGCGACTGGAATGGTATTTTCGTTATTAATGGGGTGTGGTGCAAAGAAGGAAGAAAGTGCTGGAGCGAAAGTGAAAGATGACAAATTATCTGGATCATTAACTGTTTACACAGCAATTGAAGAAGAGCTTGTACCAATTTATCTTGATTCCTTTAAAAAGAAATATCCTGATGTGAAATTGAACATTGTACGTGATTCAACAGGAGTTATTACTGCGAAATTGCTAGCTGAAGGGAAAAATACACAAGCAGATGTTGTATGGGGAACTGCGGCATCAAGTCTATTAGCTTTAGATAAAAAAGATATGTTAAAAGGATACTCTCCAAAAGGAGCAGATCGTGTTCTTCCACAATTTAAAGATGATAAGCAACCTGAAAAATGGGTAGGAAATACTGCATTTATGACGGGGATTGCTGTAAATAAAGAAGAGTTAAAGAAGAAAAATTTACCGATGCCAGAATCATATGAAGATTTAACGAAACCAGAGTATAAAGGAACACTTGTTATGCCACATCCAGCATCATCTGGAACAGGATTTTTAACAGTTTCTGCATGGCTACAAATCATGGGTGAAGATAAAGGCTGGGATTACATGAAGAAACTTCATGATAATATGGCAAGTTATACGCATTCAGGATCAAAACCAGCGAAATTAGCAGGAGCAGGTGAATATCCAGTCGGTGTATCAATGGTTTATAGTGCTTTAAAAGAGAAACAAAAAGGTGCACCAGTTGAAGTTGTACTGCCGAAAGAAGGATTAGGGTGGGAAGTAGAAGCGAACGCACTTATTAAGAAAGATAATGCGAAAAATGATAAATTAGCACAAGCATTTTTAGATTGGGCAATTACTGATGATGTAATGAAGTTATACTTTGAGAAAAATGGATTTGCGACAATTAAAAATGATTATAAACTTCCAGAGGGATTCCCGAAAGATGTTACTGAAAAATTATATAAAAAGAATGACTTTAAATGGGCAGCAGAAAATCGTGACAAAATTTTAGAAAAATGGGAAAAAGAGTTTGGCCAAAAAGCAGAACCGAAAAAGTAAGTGAGTGGGAGAGAGAAAAATGAGCGAATATTTATCAATTCAACACATTCAAAAACAGTTTGATGCATTTACAGCATTAAAAGATATTTCTTTTACTGTGAACAAAAATGAGTTTGTTTGTTTATTAGGCCCGAGTGGCTGTGGGAAAACGACGTTGCTTCGCATTTTAGCGGGACTAGAGGAACCAACGACTGGCAGTATAGCTGTGAATGGAAAAGATATTACAGCATTGCCTCCTGGAAAGAGAAACTTCGGAATGGTTTTCCAATCGTATGCTTTATTTCCGAATTTAACAGCACTTGAAAATATTGAATACGGCTTAAAGACAAAAAAATATGGGAAAGCAGAAGTGAAAGAGAAAGCGCTAGATGCGTTAAAACTTGTAGATTTGCTGAATGTAAAAGATAAATATCCTGCTCAAATGTCTGGTGGACAACAGCAGCGAGTAGCACTTGCACGTGCGCTCGCTCTGTCTCCAGATATTTTGTTACTCGATGAGCCGTTATCAGCTTTAGATGCAAAAGTGCGTGAAAAATTACGTAGGGAAATGCGTGATTTGCAAGAGAAAATAGGAGTAACGACGATTATGGTAACGCATGATCAAGAAGAGGCATTAACGATGGCTGATAAAATTGTTGTAATGAATCATGCGGAAATTATGCAGATTGGAACACCAGAGGAGATTTATCAAAGACCAGCCAATCCGTTTGTGGCAGATTTTATTGGTTCTATTAATTTCTTTTCGAAAAATAACGAAGAACATGCAATTCGTCCTGAACATGTAACAATTGTACAAAAGGACGGTATTAAAACAGTTGTGGAAAGTATGGAATTTCGCGGATCTGTATATCGGACGGAAGTGCGAGTCTTAGAAGAAAACACACACCTTTATAATGAGAAAATTGTAGTGGATATATTAGCATCAGAAGTAGAAGCAACGGCTATTAGAAAAGGAAAGCCGATTCAAATCTCTTTCTCAGAAAATCATATGTTGTCATATGGAAAGAAGGTCATTGTATAGATGGAGATGTTAGAAAACTATAAGGTAGAAAGTACGAAAAAAAAGATTAAGAGAAGTATAGGGAAAGAGGAATGGATCCAAAGGCTCGTAATTATCGTTATGATTTTTTCTTTCCTTATCATACTTGTATTACCGCTATTACAACTATTTACACAAGCTTTTTATAATAAAGATGGAGTTTTCGTTGGTTTAGCGAATTTCAGTAAATATTTCACAACACCAACTTTAGTTCAGTCTTTACAAAATACAGTATGGATTTCTGGCGCAACAACAATTATTTCAGTTGCAATCGCATTCGTTTACGCATATGCAATTGCCCGTACGAATGTTTTTGGAAAGCGTGTATTTCAGTATGTAGCGTTATTACCATTGTTCGCACCAACGATGATGCACGGTATAGCACTTACATATTTATTTGGTAATCAAGGGCTAGTAACGAAAGGAATGTTTGGTTTATTTGAAGGTATACAAATCCCTTTATATGGACCAGTAGGAATTGTAATAGCTGAAGTTATGTATACATTTCCACAAGCCTTTCTTATATTGCTAATTGCCTTCCAAGGATCTGATTATCGTTTATATGAAGCTTCTAATATGTTAGGGGCGAGTAAAACAAAGCAATTTTTCACGGTTACTTTACCTAGTGTAAAGTACGGATTAATTAGTGCAATGTTTGTTGTGTTTACACTTAGTTTTACTGATTTTGGGGCACCGAAAATTGTTGGTGGTCAATATAATGTGCTTGCTACTGACGTATACAAACAAGTAATTGGACAGCAAAATATGCCGATGGGTGCAACTGTCGGAATGATTTTATTAATCCCAGCTATATTCGCATTTGTAGTTGATCGTATTACGCAAAGAAAGCAGGCGAATTTCTTATCTTCAAAAGCAGTACCATACAGAATAATAGCTAATAAGAAAAGAGATGTAATCTCATTCATATATTGTAGTGTGATTACACTTATGATCATTCTATTATTTGTTGCAGTTGGTATTGCTGCAAGTGTGAAAGTATGGCCATATAATATGAGTTTTACATTTGAGCATTTTAATTTTTCAAGTTTAACAGGAGATGGACTTGAAGCATTTAAAAATAGCGTAATTGTTTCAGCAGTTACAGCAGTTATTGGGGCGATTTTAACATTTGTATTCGCATATGCAATTGAGAAAATAGACCAGCTACAATTTTTCAGAAAAACAGGTTACTTTTTCTCTATAGTGCCGTTAGCGATACCAGGTTTAGTACTCGGATTAGGATATGTCTTTTTCTTTAGTCAACCAACGATTCAAATTCTTGGACTATCAGTAACGAATCCGTTTCATTCTTTATACGGAACAATCGCTGTATTAGTACTAGTAAATATCATTCATTTTTATTCTGTAACATTTGTCACGGCAACGACTGCCTTAAAGAAATTAGACCGAGAGTTTGAGCTTGTTTCGCAGTCGATGGGTATTCCGTTTTATAAAACATTCTTCCGAGTAACAGTACCAATGTGTTTACCAGCAATTTTAGAAATGGTAATGTACTACTTCGTAAATTCAATGGTAACTGTATCGGCAGTTGTATTCCTATATGCAGCTGATTTTAAACTAGCTGCCGTATCAATCGTAAATATGGATGATGCAGGAAATGTAGCACCAGCAGCTGCAATGAGTGTACTTATTGTTGTTACAAATATTGTAGTGAGAGTTGTATATGAATGGGGAACGAAAGCACTTCGTAACCGAACTTCACAATGGCAAAAAAGATAAGTAAGAAGGGTGATGGACAGAATGAAAATTGAAGCAGTTATTTTTGATTGGGCAGGTACGACGGTTGATTACGGATGTTTTGCACCGCTAGAAGTATTCATGAAGATTTTTCAAAAACGTGGCGTTGAAATTACAGCAGAAGAAGCACGTAAGCCAATGGGATTATTAAAAATAGATCATGTAAGGGCACTAACAGAAATGCCTCGTATTGCGGATGAGTGGAAGCGTGTCTTCGGTCAATTACCAACAGAAGCAGACATTCATGAGATGTATGAAGAGTTTGAAGAAATTCTCTTTTCTATTTTACCAAGTTATGCTACGCCGATTGATGAGGTAAAAGAAGTAATCGCTTCTTTACGTGAGAGAGGCATTAAAATCGGTTCAACAACGGGCTATACGAGAGAAATGATGGAAATTGTAGCAAAGGAAGCAGCGTTACAAGGATATAAACCTGATTTTCTTGTTACGCCAGATGATGTTCCAGCAGGCCGCCCATACCCATGGATGTGCTATAAAAATGCAATGGAACTTGGTGTGTATCCGATGAACCATATGATAAAAGTAGGGGACACAGTATCAGATATGAAAGAAGGTAGAAATGCTGGAATGTGGACAGTTGGTGTAATTCTTGGAAGTAGTGAGCTCGGTTTAACGGAAGAGGAAGTGGAGAGTATGGATTCGGTAGAGCTTCGTGAAAAAATAGAAATAGTTCGTAATCGGTTTGTTGAAAATGGGGCTCATTTTACGATTGAAACGATGCAGGAGCTTGAAAACGTAATGGAACATATCGAGAAACAAGAACTTATTATTTCATAAAAGGGGTACGGGATCATGAATGAAAATCACTACTTATTATTAACACCAGGACCATTAACGACAACAAAATCAGTAAAAGAAGTTATGCTATACGATTGGTGTACGTGGGATGTTGAATATAATACGATGGTGCAAGAAGTAAGAGCTAAACTTGTATCGTTAGCGACGAAGGAAGAAGAGAAATATACAACAGTGTTAATGCAAGGAAGCGGTACGTTTTCAGTTGAAGCAGTAATTGGCTCTGTTATTCCGGGAAATGGGAAGCTTCTCGTTTGTACAAATGGTGCGTACGGTAAGCGCATTGTACAAATGGCAGAGATGTTACAGATTGATGTAGTGGTCAGCCAAACAGAAGAGTGGGAACCTACTAATATTGTAGAAGTAGAAAAGTTATTGGAAGAAGATAAAGAGATTACGCATATTGCAGTTGTTCATTGTGAAACAACGACAGGCATTATAAATCCAATTGTAGATGTATGTAAATTAGGAAAGCAGTATGGAAAGGTTACAATTGTTGATGCGATGAGTAGTTTCGGCGGGATTGAAATAGACATTGCTGATTTACAAATTGATTTTTTAATTAGTAGTGCAAATAAGTGTATTCAAGGGGTTCCTGGATTCGGATTTGTAATCGCAAAACGTGATGAATTATTGAAGTGTAAAGGGCAAGGACGCTCTTTATCTCTTGATTTATATGATCAGTGGGAAACGATGGAAAAACAAAATGGGAAATGGCGTTTTACTTCACCTACACATGTTGTACATGCTTTTTATCAAGCGCTACTTGAGCTAGAAAAAGAAGGTGGAGTAAGAGCACGTTACAATCGATATTACAACAATCAAAAACTACTAGTGAATAGAATGGGAGAAATCGGATTTAAGCCACTAGTAGATAAGAAATATCAATCTCCTATTATTACATCTTTCATTTATCCAAAAGAGGGGTTTGAGTTTCAACAGTTATATAACGAATTAAAGCGTTATGGATTTGTTATTTACCCTGGGAAAATTTCGAAAGTAGATACGTTCCGC
The DNA here is from genome assembly GCF_022663075.1 of Bacillus cereus group sp. BfR-BA-01441. NCBI lineage: Bacteria > Bacillati > Bacillota > Bacilli > Caryophanales > Bacillaceae > Bacillus > Bacillus cereus group sp. BfR-BA-01441. The sequence goes on along the minus strand of NZ_JAKUEU010000011.1, from coordinate 49,119 downwards.
ATTGGAAATATCGGTGATGTACATGAAGAAGATATTAATCGCTTAGTTGATAGTATTGCTAAAGGAGTTGTTATTGGGTGAAAGTATTTTGCTTAGGTGGAGCAGGTAAAATTTGTCGTGAAGCTATTTTGGATTTAGTTCAATTTTCATCTTTTGAGACGATTACTGTAGCCGATTTTAACGAGGAAGAGGGCCGTAAAGTAGTAGAATGGCTCAACGATCCTCGTGTTGATTTTGTAAAAGTAGATGTAACAAATCACGAGGATACGGTTGCAAAAATGAAAGGTTATGACATTGTAATGGACGGTACGACGATAAAGCTAAATGGATTGTCGACTCGCTGTATTGCAGAAGCAGGCTGTCATGGTGTGAACTTAAATGGATTTGGTGAAGAAAATGAATCGCATGCTATATTTGTTCAAAATGAAAAAACATGTTTGCCTGGGTTTGGTATGACGCCAGGTGTAACGCAAATGATGGCAATGCATGCAGCAAATCAACTGGATACTGTAGAGTCTGTCCGCGTAAGTCACGGTTCGTATCGTCCGATTGCTTTTTCTGCTTCAATTACAGAGACAACGACATATGAATATGATCCACATTTACCATCGCGTACAGTGTATGAAGATGGTGAATTTAAACAAGTACTTCCGTTTGCGCGTCCGAGAGAAATAGAATTGCCAGCGCCTTATGGTAAGGAAACGCAGTATATCATTCCGCATTCTGAAACGATTACGTTAGCAAAGGCACTAGAAAATAAAGGTGTCAAACTGATAGAGACGAGAGGAACTTGGCCGAAGCAAAATATGCAACTTGTACGTGCTTTATATGATTACGGCATATTGCGTAATGATCAGATTGAAATAAACGGGAAAGAAATAGGCATTATGGATTGTATTTCGCAGTATTTATTGCAATCGAAAGAAGGACAAGAAACAGAGCTTTATGGTTATGCACTTCATGTAGAAGTAATAGGTATGAAAAATAATGAGAAGCAAAGACATGTGTTATATCATACACATCCGTTATCTGATGGTTCTGTTGTAGGATGGGAAAAATTAAGGGCGTATACGAGAAACGTCGGTATTCCATTTGGGATTGCTGCAGAGTTAATTGCAACTGGAAATGTAAGTAGGGTGGGTGTTGTTACGCCTGAAGAAGCTTTTGAAAATCCACAATTAATTTTTGATGAACTAGCAAAGCGCGGTATTCATATTCATGAAGAAGTTTCTACTTACAAAGAAAATTATAACTTTGTATAAGTAAGGAAGCTTATGAGGGAGATATAAATGAGGTGAATCTATGTCTGTAGTAGGAGAAGAAAGAAAGCGAACCATTCTTGAAAAGGTAGAATTTAAAGGAAAAGTAAAGGTTTCAGAATTAGCGAGAGAATTTGCTGTATCAACAGAAACGATTCGTCGATATTTAGAAGAATTAGATCGTGAAAAGAAGCTGAAAAAAGTGTATGGTGGAGCTGTTCAACTTCCAGGCGCTGGGGTAGAGGCGCCAATGTTAGAAAGAGAAATGCTACATATAGAAGAGAAGAAAAGAATTGGTTATAAAGCAGCGACATTTGTAGAAGATGGTGATGTCATTGCAATTGATGATGGAAGTACACCGCTTCAAATGGTTCCATACCTTGTTCATCGTAAAAACTTAACGATTGTAACAAGTTCATTTCCAGTCGCAACACAATTAATTTCTTCTATTAATAAAAAGATGTTTCACGGTGAAGTTTTATTTATAGGTGGAAAAGTATCTCCAAAGCATTCGCGTGTATCAGGGTCTATTTCTCAGCAAGTAATACAGCAATTCCATTTTCATAAAGCGTTCGTTTCGATTGATGGGTTATTACCTAGTTTTGGAGTTTCCAGCTTTGAATTAGAGAAAGCGAAATTGTCAGAGGCGATGATGAAATTAGCTGAGAAGACATATATTTTATGTGATCATACGAAGGTAGGCGTGAAAGGGAATTATCGTATAGCAGCATTTTCACGTATTCAACATGTAATTTGTGATAAAAAAATGCCATATAGTTTTGAAGAAGAACTTATGAAGCATAATATTCAGTGGACAGTTTGTTAAATAAAGTGAAAGTACCTAAACTCCCGCCTAATTTTTAGGAGGGAGTTTTATTGTCTGCAAATCGTAAAATAAAAGATTTGCATTTATGCAAAAAGTGGACACATTTTCTCATCTCTTTCATATAATTTACCAATACAAAAAAAGTTGGTCGAAGGAAAGAAGGGAGAACATGTCAGAACGAATATATAATAAACTTGTATTGTACGCGAATATTTTGCAAAAAATTGGTGTCATCAATGAGAAGGAAAAAAGTGAAATTCTTCATACGATAGGTAAAAAAGCCCTTTGAATAAAGGGCTTTTTATTTTTTATCTTTAAAAATATAAATTTAATGTAATATTCTCATTGACAATGATAATGATATTCATTATCATTTATTTGTGGGTAATTGATAATGGTTATCAATTATAAAAATTGTATATGATAGGGGATATTATTTTGAAAAAAAATTATATGAAGGCGCTAGTAGTAGCGACAACATTAGCAATTCCATTTGCTACGTATTCTACTCCAGCATTAGCGGCATTAAAAGTTGAAGCAAATCAATCGGTAGCAGCAGCGAGTGATCGCACGTATGATACTGAGATTAAAATATATAAGGACCAAAAAGATGAGCCATCTATGGTTTCTCAATATATAAAAGATCCTAAAGTAACGATTGCAGCTGGCAAAAAAATTGTCACTGTAACAATGCAAGATAGCGATTATTTTCAATATCTTAGAATAGAAGATAAAAACCAGCCTGGTGTATTTCATGATGTGAAGGTTTTGTCAGAAGATAAGAGGAAGAATGGAACGAAGGTAGTTCAATTTGAAATTGGCGAGTTTGAGAAGAAGCACAATATGCAAATGCATATACTTATTCCAGCTATTGGATATGATCACAAATATCAAGTTCAATTTGAAATTAAAGATCCAACTGTAGGTAACAAAGAAACAGAGAAACCAGATGATAACTCTAATTCAGGAAATACGGAAACGGATAATCCAGTTGATAATCAAAATATGATAACAGATAACAAATTAAGAGAACTTGTGAATAAAAAAGTATTTAATAGAAAAGATTTAAATACACCAATTACGAAAGAAGAGTTATTACAAGTAAAGGATTTATTTTTAAATACAAATGAGATACTTGATTATAGTGCATTAAAATATATGCCAAATTTAAAATCTTTAACAGTTGCGAATGCGAAGATAAAAGACCCGTCGTTCTTTGCGAACTTAAAGCAATTAAATCATTTAGCTTTGCGTGGTAATGAATTTGCAGATGTAACGCCACTTGTTAAGATGGATAATTTAGAATCTCTTGATTTAAGTAATAATAAAATTACAAACGTTGCACCACTAACTGAAATGAAAAATGTAAAAAGTTTATATCTATCAGGCAACCAAATAGAAGATGTAACAGCATTAGCGAAAATGGAACAACTAGATTACTTGAATTTAGCAAATAATAAAATTACGAACGTTGCTCCATTAAGCGCTTTGAAAAATGTAACATACTTAACTTTAGCAGGTAATCAAATTGAAGATATTAAAGCGTTATATTCATTACCTTTAACAGACTTAGTATTAACACGTAATAAAGTTAAAGATTTATCCGGCATTGAGCAAATGAAGCAATTAGAAGAATTGTGGATCGGGAAAAATGAAATAAAAGATGTTACTCCTCTAAGTAAGATGACACAGTTAAAACAATTACACTTACCTAACAATGAGTTAAAGGATATTACTCCATTATCAAGTTTAGTAAACTTACAAAAGCTTGATTTAGAAGCGAATTATATTTCAGACTTATCACCAGTTAGTAATTTAAAAAAATTAGTATTTCTAAGTTTTGTTGCAAATGAAATCCGTGATGTCCGACCAGTTATAGAACTAAGTAAGACGGCTTATATTAATGTCCAAAATCAAAAAGTATTTTTAGAGGAAACAGAAGTAAATAAAGAAGTAAAAGTACCTATATATGAAAAAGATGGTGAGATTTCTACGAAAATCCGTCTGAAGAGCGATAATGGTACGTATAGTAATGGTGTAGTGAAATGGAGTACACCAGGTGAGAAAGTATATGAATTTGGTGTGAAAGATCCATTCGCGGATACAGGAATCTTCTTTACAGGATCTGTTATTCAAAATGTAGTAGAAAGTAAAGACGGTAATACATCTAAAGAAGATGAGAAAACAGAAGTGGTAGAATTTAAAGATGTACCAAAGGGACATTGGTCAGAAGAAGCAATTAATTACTTAGCGAAAGAAAAATTATTTATAGGCTATGGAAATGGTGAATTTGGATTTGGTGATAACATTACTCGTGGACAAGTAGCACTTCTAATACAAAGGTATTTAAAATTAGAAAATAATCTAGAACAAAAAACGGCATTTATAGATACGAAAGGAAATATGTATGAAACGGCTATTGATGCAGTGGTTCAAGCTGGAATTATGACAGGCTATGGAAATGGTATGTTCCGTCCGGATGGAGTATTAACTCGATATGAAATGTCAGTAGTACTACAAAGAGTATTTCAGTTAAAAGAAAATGAAAATAGTGCAGAGAATTTTAAAGATGTACCAAATGGCCATTGGGCGAAAGGATATGTGAAAGCTTTAGTGGATAATAAAATATCAAAAGGCGACGGGGAAGGGAATTTTTTAGGAGATAATTTCGTAACACGTGAACAATACGCGCAGTTTTTGTATAATGCAATAAAGAAATAAAGTGAAACTTTATTCAGTGGGGGTTTTGTTCATTCCCCACTGATTAGTAGCCCTCACCAATCGGGCTGCCCGTTAATGCGGAATAAAAAATGAGGAAAATACGCTATTCTTTAATTAAAGAATAGCGTATTTTTTATGTGCAAAATGAAATAGATAGGAGTATAGACATATGAATAGCCTATTTTAAAGAAGAACCACGAAACTATATTGACAAAAAAGCGTTCTCATGTGATAATTCAATTAAATTTTTAGAATAATCAAAAAATATTCCTTTTACATAGAAAGGATTCGAACCTTATATGAATATTATGCCGGGGGTGACGAAATGTTATTTTTTCTGAAGAAATGGAATGAATTAAAAGATGTGAAATCTGAATTGGCACTTCGTGATTGGTTTTATGGTACCAAAATTAGCTTATCGCTATGTACGTCAAAAGAGCCGTTAACATTTTTAGTAAATGTTGAGGGAAGAGATAAAGGGCTATTTTCGGAAGAAGATTTTATTGTCGTAAATTGCATGTGCGAGTCAGTATTTGAAAATGAAGAAAAACCAGCTGCAGAGTCATTTATGCATGCGGATATTTATAAAAAAAGTAGTGCAGGATGTATTTTACAAGTGCAGACTGTAGATAGTCATTTAATATCAGAGTTATATGGGGAAGAAGGAGAAGTAACGTTCGATAAACGCAGTGTGGAGCGTGTTTTCGGAAAAGAAGGTATAACAGAAATGACAATTCCAATTGTAGAAGATGAAAAAAAATTCGCTGATTTATTAGAAAGCAATGTTCCGAATTTCATTGAAGGTGGAGGAGTAGTTCTTGTTCATAATTACGGCATGATTGTGTGGGGAAAAACGCCAGAAGAAGCGAAAAAATGGCTAGAGGGTATAGAATATTTAATGAACTATCATGTAAAGTTATTAATGATTAAGGGTGCAAGGAGCTCTGTTATATAAAAATGGATGTGATATGGATACAAGTTAATAAACAAATGAAAGCGTTTTAAAAATAATTTCACTCATAAAATATAGGTCTCCTTATTATATATAGATTACATGTTGACATGTAAGGAGGAACATATTTTGCGAGTTAAATATCATTTTCTGCCAAAGCAGCAAGTAACATTTTGCAAGATAAATGATTCTGGTGAAGAGGCACTGCAAATGATGAACGAAACGGGATTTCGAGCCATCCCGGTATTAGCAGAAGATGAGAAGAAATTCACGGGGATTATTTATAAAGTAGATTTATTAGAAAAAAAATGCAATAGCGGATTAGAGCATGTAAGTGCAGGGGATATGCTTGATGATTCCAATGCATTTATTTTTGAAAAGGATTCATTCTTCAGAGCTTTTTATGTAATTCGTCGGCTTCCGTTTTTAGCCGTGCTAAATGATTATAATGAATTTGTCGGTATGTTAACGCATTCGAATATATTTGATGTTATTGAAGATTCATTTGGTATGCGAACAGGTGGTTATATATTAACAATTGCAACACAAGATTGTAAGGGAACGATTAAAGAGCTTGGGACATTGTTAAAAGCATATAATATCGGTGGCCTATTTACGTTAGATAACGGTGATCAATATATCCGCCGCGTTATTGTAAATATATCAGATGAGTTAGATGAAACAAGATTAAAGCAATTAATCGGAAAAATAGAGAAAAAAGGATTCAGAGTGAGTCATGTAGATTATATTTAAGTTAAAAAAAGTACCTATCTGTTATATATAGATAGGTACTTTTTTGTCCCGCCATTTGTGGGCAGTAAAATCCGAGCCTCAAAATTCAGCGCAAGTAAAGAAGTTAAGTGGGGGGACGGATTGCCCATAAAAGCCCAATTGGTGAGGGCTGATTAAAGTTTCACTTTATGTGAGTAATGAACTTTATTTTGAAACAGGAGGCGGGGATAATGCTAGATCAGATAAGAAAATAAAGTCTGCATGCTCACGAATTTTAGGGATAGAAGTTTCAATAACGCGTGATGTAATTTCACCTGGAGGGCCCACATGCCCGATAGCTACCATAATAGGTTTTTCTTGAATTTTTTTGATGAGTAATTGGGCTTGTTTTGAAATATGTCCTGCTGTATACACATCATCAAAAAATAGTTGGTTTTCAATAATAGGAACTCCTAATTCTTTTCCGATTTTTGGGACGACACTATTAGGATTCGTTTTACTATCTAAGTAAAATAAACCGTGTTTTTTACAAGCAGCAAGTATAAGGCGAACAATTCTTTCATCCGCTGTTACTTTTGACCCCATATGATTGTTCATTCCAATTGCATGCGGTACTTCTTGAATCGCTTGTTCAAGTCGGTTGTTTATTTCTTCATCGCTTAAATCAGTTGTAATTGCTTTCGGCCCAAGCCATTCTTTTTTACCTTTTATAGGTTCCATTGGCATATGTATAATAACTTCATGGCCTTTCTTATGGGCAGCTATTGCATCTTCTTTTGTGGAAGGAAGAAAAGGCATAACAGCAACAGTGAGTGGAATGGGAAGTGATAACATTTGATTAGTCCCCTTCATATTATTTCCGAAATCATCAATGACAATAGCAACTTTATTCGTATGAGCATTTGCTTGAATAGGAAATAAGAAGGACGGTAAAAACAAAACAATGATGAATAATGCAATCGTATATTTTCGCATATAAATATTTCCTTTCTATTGTTATCCCGCTATTTGTGGGGAGTAAGACTCCCACCTCAACATTGGGCTGGATAGGTGGGAGATTCACTGCCTACCCGATTGGTGAATGCTAATAATCAGTGGGGGCTGAACAAAAAACACTGATTAAAGTTTCACTTTATCAATCATCATTATGTTTTGCTTTTTTATATAAATTAAACAAAAAATGTCGAAGAAAAGTAGGTGGAAAATTAAGAATCCCCGGTTTACGTAGCATTTATAAAAAAACAAGATGAAAAAAATGTCTATTATTGCGAATGTATTTACAAAGATAGAATAATTTGTAATAATTCTCAAAGTGAGGGTAAAGATTTGTAAATTACAGGGAGAAAATGTTAAAATTTCTGATTCTTCAAATTTGCATATGATTAAGTAGTTAAAAAAGTCAATGGAGAAGTGAAGTTAAGAGCATGGAAGTATAATAAGGGGGATATGGATGTTTACTGTAAAAAGGAAGTACACATTAGAAAAGCTTTCACGTGATATTCATATGAAACGTGAAGAAATGATTCAACTAGGATTAACAAGTGGGCTAAATAGTAGGGAGACAATTCAAGTTAGTCAAGAATTGGACAAGCTTATTTTACAATATCAATGTTATAAAGAAAAACAAACACCGAAATGGTTTTCAATTATAAAAATACCTATTTTCCAAATCGGGTATGAAGGAAAATCAAATAATTTTTGGCGAATGCTTGTGGCTGGTTTTATGAAATAAGTATAATTACCCTTATAGGATAAGGATAATTATACTATGTGTAACGGAATTTCGATATGAACTGTTGTTCCTTCGTTTTCTGTACTGTCAATAAAAATATGCCCATTATACATCTCTACAATTCGTTTACATATGACAAGTCCAAGACCTGTTCCAGTATCTTTATTAGTAAAGAACGGATGAAAGAGGTGTTTTTGAATATGTTGCGGAATCCCTTTTCCAGTATCTATAATCTGCAATTGTGCGTGTGTTTCATTGTTTTTTACTACAATGGTTAGTGTATCACTAGAAGTCATGGCCTCAATTGCATTTTTTGTAATGTTTAAAACCACTTGTTTCATATGGTCTTTCGAACAACGGATATGAACAGGATGGTCTGGCAAATGTAAATGGAATACAATGTTATGTAAATTCGCCTCAGATTGAATAATTAATGCTACCTCATTTAGAATTTTTCTTACATCATACGTTTGTTCGATGATGGCGGTTGGCTTTCCGAGAATAAGAAATTCACTTACAATTTCATTGATTCGCTCTATTTCTTGTTCAATTACGGAAAAGTAGAACTGATCTTGCTCATCTTTATATTTCTCTTTTAATAGAGCGACGAGTCCTTTAATTCCAGTAAGAGGATTACGGATTTCGTGTGCTGTACTCGCTGCAAAAGTTCCAACTAATTCAATTTTTTGTAGTTCATTTTGTTGCCTTTCAATTTTTGTTTGACGTTTTAACAACATATATTGAGCAAGTAAAAATAAAATAGACATTAAAAATAAAGTAGCTATACACTCTATTGCAACCCACTGGTATAAGGTTTTTTGATGAATAGGTAATGGAGAAACAGAGACCTTCCAATTTAATCTTTGGAGTGGGGTAGTAAGCATATTAGAATGCGTATCACTTGTGTCGTTATTATCATCGGTTAGAAAAACTACATCATGTTTATCAGTTACCTCAAAATGGTATTGTGGTTTAATGGCATTTAAAGAAGATGAAATGTAATCAAAGCGTAAACTAGCTAATAATAATCCTGAGAGCTCCTTCTGTTTATTAAATATGGGGGCAGCAATCATAATAGCTTTATGTCCAAGAACGCGATCAGTAATGACTGATGATACAGTGGTTTTTTTAGTTTGGAGCGCGTCTTGAATATATTTACGGTCTGAAACATCTATAGGCTTTGATTCATCTTCAGATGCGATTGTAATGACTCCTTCTGGTGTAGCGTAATATAGACCAGAAAAGCGTGCATCGTTTCCATCTGTATCATGTACAATTTGTTTAATACCATTTATATTACCAGTCTCGGTGCCTACAACTTTTGCAAGCATGTCTAAAGCAGAAATTGCTTCACCAAGATGATGATCCAAATAATCTCTATATAAAAAGAGAACTGTATGAGCAGATAATTTGTTTTCCTGTTTCATTTTATATGTATGATACGAATAAAATGTAGCACCAATCCCTATTGTCGGTAGGATAACAAGCAATATATATACAATTATGCTTTGGAATTTGACTTTCAAATTTGGTACTCCTTCTTTTTTTATTATCATTATATATAAACTATGTTAAAATTGTCATGTTTTTATTCAAGAATGATCCTTAATATATTAGGGGAGAGGAAATGGATGAGTGAATGCTCATTCGGAATTCACAGGAAGTATGAACTGGCATTTTCTTTTTATTGCTGAGAATTTAAGTGAAGGGTTGAAAGTTGTATGACATCAAATAATGAACGAGAAGATATTTCTCAATCTTTAAAAGTATTTATTGCATTATCTCGTGTACATCGTTCTGTTATGGATACTACAAATAAATCTATACAAAGTAACGGGTTAAATCCAACTGAATTTGCTGTATTAGAACTGCTATATCATAAAGGCGGTCAACCACTTCAGCAAATTGGTGAGCGTATTTTAATAGCTAGTGGCAGCATTACATATGTTGTAGATAAGCTGGAGAAAAAGGGATTAGTAAAGAGAATTCCATGTCCGAATGACAGACGTGTTATTTACGCGCAATTAACTGAGTCTGGCGAGAACTTTATTGCTTCTATTTTTCCGGGGCATGAGAAAGTTATACATCAGTCTTTTGAAATGTTAACGAAAGATGAAAAAGATGAATTACTTGATTTATTAAAAAAAATTGGGAAGTATGAAAAATAATATGTTCCAAAGGAGCTTTGGATAAATAAATCCAAGGCTTTTTTATTTGTAATGAGCTCAGGGCAATCACTGCCGAAATTTGTTGAAAATTAAGAGGGAATTCAAGAATACGTATTGAATTATAATAAAGGTATGTAATGGAGAGGAGGCTCGTTCATGTCATTTAAAGACTATGAATATAAACGCCCAAATATTGAAGAGTTAAAAAAGAAATTTACTGTTGCTTTAGAGAAGTTTGATAACGCAAAAACTGTAGAAGAACAAAAACAAGTCATTCATTCAATTAATGAGATTCGCAACGATTTTGGTACAATGGGAAACCTTTGTTACATTCGCCATTCTGTTGATACGACGGATACTTTTTATAAGGAGGAGCAGGATTTCTTTGATGAATTCTCTCCAGTTGTACAAGGATATGGTACAAAATATTATAAGGCACTCATTAATTCTCCATTTCGTGAAGAATTAGAGGCGTATTATGGAAAACAATTATTTGCTCTAGCAGAATGTGATTTAAAAACATATTCAGATGAAGTCGTGAAAGATTTACAATTAGAAAATAAATTATCATCGCAATATACACAGTTATTAGCATCTGCAAAAATTGACTTTGCTGGAGAAGAAAGAACGTTATCGCAACTGATTCCGTTTATGCAAGGAAAAGAAAGAAGCGAACGTAAAGCAGCAAGTGAAGCATACTACGGATTTTTAGCTGGAAATGAGGAAGAACTAGATCGTATTTATGATGAGCTTGTTAAAGTGAGAACGAAAATCGCAAAATCTTTAGGTTTCAAAAACTTTGTTGAACTTGGATATGCAAGAATGTACCGTACAGATTATAATGCGGAGATGGTGGCTAATTACCGTCAGCAAGTGCTAGATTATATCGTTCCCGTTACAAAGGAATTAAGAAAGCGACAACAAGCACGTATCGGTGTAGAGAAGTTAGCTTATTACGACGAAAACTTTGAGTTTGCTACAGGTAACCCAACTCCAAAAGGAGATGCGGATTGGATTGTTGATCATGGAAAGACAATGTATAAAGAGTTATCGGCTGAAACAGATGAATTTTTCAATTTCATGCTAGATAATGATTTATTAGATTTAGTTGCGAAAAAAGGAAAAGCTGGTGGCGGATATTGTACATATATTGAGAATTATAAAGCGCCATTTATTTTCTCAAACTTCAATGGAACATCTGGTGACATTGATGTATTAACACATGAAGCAGGTCATGCTTTCCAAGTATATGAAAGTCGTAAATTTGAAATTCCAGAATATAATTGGCCAACATATGAGGCGTGTGAAATCCACTCTATGAGTATGGAATTCTTTACATGGCCATGGATGAAGCTATTCTTTGAAGAAGATGCAGATAAATATTACTTCTCTCACTTAAGTTCAGCACTTCTGTTTTTACCTTATGGTGTATCTGTTGATGAATATCAACATTATGTATATGAAAATCCTGAAGCATCACCTGAAGAGCGTAAGACAGCATGGCGTAACATAGAGAAGAAATATTTACCACATCGTGATTATGAGGAGAATGATTATTTAGAGCGCGGTGGTTTTTGGCAACGTCAAGGGCATATTTATAGCTCACCGTTCTATTATATTGATTACACGCTTGCTCAAATTTGTGCGCTACAATTTTGGAAACGTGCAAGAGATAATAGACAAGAGGCGTGGGAAGATTATGTGAATCTGTGTCAACAAGGTGGAAGTAAATCGTTCTTAGAATTAGTAGAGGTTGCAAATTTAACATCACCATTTGCTGAAGGCTGTGTGAAAAGTGTTATTACAGAAATTGAAGCATGGTTACATGCGATTGACGACACAAAATTGTAAAAAACATGCGCTTTTTTTCACATGTTTAACATCGACATAATGGGAAAATGATGAGATAATAAAAGAAAATTCAGAATACTAAAGGGGTGTTTCTAATAAGGAGCACCTCTTTTCACCAACAAAAGGGGGGAACAAGTATGCTTCAATCTAATATGGATGTAAGTTTAGAAAGTTTAGTAAACTCATTACAGGCTACTCGAAGCACGCTATTATCAGAAATTGAAATGTTAAATGACACAGAAGTGAATGTAAAGCCACGCCGTGATAAATGGAGTATTATTCAAATTTTACACCACTTGCATTTAGTTGAACAATCTGTCACGTCTGCCCTTGTATATGCTTTACAAAAAAATGAAAGAAACATGACTCCATTTAAAGACCTCCAACTTACGCTTGATCGCACACATAAACGAGAAGCTCCTCAGCAAATGCAACCAACAGAAACTTTAATGAAAAAACAGCAAGGAATTCAATTGCTAGAACATTCACGCCAAGAACTATTACACGCGCTTCATAGTGTTATAGATGAAAAAGATCTATTTGAAAATGGATTAAAGCATCCTGTTTTTAATGATCTGAATTTGTATCAATGGGTTCAATTTCTTGATTTGCATGAACAAAGACATCTTACGCAGTTAAAAGAGGCGAAACATGCAATTTTGCAACGCTAAAGTGGAAGAAGTGGGAAACCACTTCTTTTTTGATACGTGCATAGTTTTCTTTCTTATTTTGGAATACTACATGGAGAAATAAGAAAGAAAAGAAGGAGTTGAAAAAACATGTCTAAGAAGAAGCGAGAAGAAGAGCGCGCCTGGAAAGCACGTAAAGAAAATCAACAACCGCACGGAAAAGTGAAAGCTTTTGCTGAATTAGTTGAAGGAACAGAAAAAACGTGATGAGTATTTCATCACGTTTTTTGTATGAGTGGAAAAGTTAATAAAAAGGTTGTACCGATTCCTTTTTCACTTATAATATCAATTTTTCCATTCATAGCTTGAACAACACTGAATACGACCATCATTCCAAGTCCAGTACCTTTTTCTTTCGTTGAATAAAAGGGCGAACCAAGACGTTTTACTTGTTCTGAATCCATACCGACTCCTGTATCTTTTATATATAACTGAATATGCTTATGATCAGGAACTAATGTGAAATAAAGATCACCGCCTTTTGGCATAGCCTCAATGCAATTTTTTAAAATATTTAATAAACATTGATTTAGTTTTTGCTTTTCTCCAGCGATAAAAAAAGAAGTGCTTTGCTTTATATAATGAGTACGTACATTTGTTAAATTAGCAAGCGGTGTAATTAGCGACAATGCATGTAGTAATTCTTCTTCTAGCTGTAATGTTTGTTCTTTTTCAATGCTTGGTTTAGCAAAGGTTAAATAATCTGTAAGAACATGATTTGCTTGTTCGATGCCATTAATGGCAATGTCGATATATAATTTTCGTTCCTGCTCAGTGCATGTATCTGATTGTAACAGTTGTAAAAAACCTTTCGTTGAAGTTAATGGATTGCGAATTTCATGAGAGATAGACGCTGCCATTTCACCAATTAAATGAAACTTTTCAGCATTTATAAGTTCATTTTGGAGACGAACTTGAGTTTGTAATATGTGTAGTAAATATAAAATTAGAATCGTACCAAGCATTGAACATAATTCATACACAATAATATGCGGTATATAATCAGTCTTATTTGTAACCTTTGAAAGGAAGAAGGGTATCCAACTAAATCCGTATGTGAGACTGTAGATAATAGCAAGTGTTATTTTTATACGATTAGAAGTTCGATTGAAAAATTTATATGTTAATAATAGAACAATAAATAGAAGAACAGAACCGATAAGAGATGGGAAAACACCTACCCCACCTAATAATAAGCGATATATGTTTAATACAACTAAGATAGAACCACCAGCAATAGGCCCTCCCGTTAATGTACCGACAATTAATACAATATGGCGCATATCAAATTGAAAACCATTATTTGTTTTTGCTGCAAATGTAATACAGAGTACGGTAGCGAGGCAACAGAGTACAATGAATATAGCTGAATTTAATTTAGGAGAGCGTTTCCCTTTTTGATTCCAAAATAAATGATATACGAGCATCGTAATCAGGATGAATAATATATTTAAAAAGAGATAAATAATAAAGGATTTCAGTGGGATGCCTCCTCTCTTCTTATATTAAATTAATCATACTATAAAATGAAAGAAATGAAATAATAAATAGCGGAAAAATCAGAATTTTTTACGCTAGTATACAATATGTTACAATAAGCTATGTCAATGAAAGAAGAAATTCCGTGCACCGCGCGGGAGAGGTTCGCGAACTCCCTCTATAAAAAACTATGGAAACAACAATATCCTTAGGTATTGTTTTGTTTTTTTATTGTGACAGTTCAAGAACGTTCTTTCTTCTTATTTATAGTAGAGAAGGAGAATGAGTGAAATGAAAAAAGAAAAAGCAGTTGTTGTTTTTAGTGGAGGACAAGATAGTACGACATGTTTATTTTGGGCAATAGAGCAGTTTGCAGAGGTAGAAGCTGTAACGTTTAATTACAATCAACGTCATAAGCTAGAAATTGATTGTGCAGCGGAAATTGCAAAAGAACTAGGAATAAAGCATACGGTACTAGATATGAGTCTATTAAATCAACTTGCTCCAAATGCGTTAACGAGAACGGATATGGAGATTACACATGAAGAAGGTGAATTGCCATCGACATTTGTAGATGGACGAAATTTACTCTTCTTATCATTTGCTGCTGTATTAGCAAAACAAGTTGGAGCACGTCATATTGTAACGGGTGTATGTGAAACTGATTTCAGTGGTTATCCAGACTGCCGTGACGTGTTTGTGAAATCGTTAAATGTTACTTTAAATTTATCTATGGATTACCCGTTTGTCATTCACACGCCACTTATGTGGATTGATAAGGCTGAAACATGGAAATTATCAGATGAACTTGGAGCATTTGAGTTTGTTCGAGAAAAAACATTAACATGTTATAACGGAATCATTGGTGATGGTTGCGGTGAATGTCCAGCATGTCAACTTCGTAAAGCAGGATTAGATACGTACCTACAAGAACGCGAAGGAGCGAACAACTAATGGATAACTTTTTTGGATTTCGCATCGTAGAGAATTTGCAAAAAATGGACAAGGATATTCAGCGTAAACAACTCAAATACCATAATAAAAGAGTAATGGTCAGCAAGGAATTTACATTTGATGCAGCACACCATTTACACTGTTATGAAGGGAAATGTAAAAACTTACATGGTCACACATATAAAGTTGTATTTGGAATTAGTGGATATGTAAATGAAATAGGTCTTGCAATTGACTTTGGAGATATAAAAGAAATTTGGAAGAATGAAATAGAAATTTATCTAGATCATCGTTATTTAAACGAAACGTTACCTGCAATGAATACGACTGCTGAAAATATGGTCGTTTGGATTTATGAAAAGATGGCAGAAGCACTAACAAAAGAGAATCGAGTGAACGAATATAAAGGAGCTCGCGTTGAATTTGTTCGTTTATTTGAGACGCCGACTAGTTATGCGGAAGTAAGACGGGAGTGGATGCTTGATGAGTAAAATCCCTGTCTTAGAAATATTCGGTCCGACTATTCAAGGTGAAGGAATGGTTGTAGGGCAAAAGACAATGTTTATCCGTACAGCTGGTTGTGATTATAGCTGTGCTTGGTGTGATTCTGCTTTTACGTGGGATGGATCAGCTAAAGATCAAATTAGACAGATGACACCAGAAGATATTTGGGATGAGCTTGTTGCAATTGGAGGAGAAAATTTTTCTCATGTTACGATTTCAGGTGGAAATCCGGCATTATTGAAAAATATTGAGTTTCTTCTTTCTATATTAAAAGAAAATGGAATGCGAACGGCAATTGAAACGCAAGGGAGTAAATGGCAAGATTGGTTACTTCAAATTGATGAGATAACAATTTCTCCAAAACCACCAAGTTCAACGATGAAAACAGATTTTCAGAGGTTAGATGCTATTATTCAGAAACTAGCAGGAAAAGATATTAGTTTAAAAGTAGTAGTATTCGATGATCATGATTTTGAATATGCAGTTAAGATGCACGAACGTTATCCAAAGGTACCATTTTTCTTACAAGTAGGAAACGATGATACAAAAACAGTGGATGATGCGATGCTTATAAAAAAATTATTAGATAAGTATGAATGGCTGATTGATAAAGCTGTAAATTGTAAAGAGATGAATGATGCAAAAGTATTGCCTCAGCTTCATGCGTTAGTATGGGGAAATAAGCGCGGCGTATAACGAGAAGGGATGTTTAAAATGACAGGAAGATTAGATGAAGATTTAAAAGATGTAACATTACTAGGGAATCAAAATACAAAATATTTATTTGAATATAGCCCAGAAATATTAGAGGTATTTGATAATAATCATCCAAACCGTGATTATTTTGTAAAATTCAATTGTCCTGAATTTACAAGTTTATGCCCGAAAACAGGACAACCAGATTTTGCAACAATTTATATTAGCTATATTCCAGAGCAAAAAATGGTAGAGAGTAAATCTTTAAAGTTGTATTTATTTAGTTTCCGCAATCATGGTGATTTCCATGAAGATTGCATGAACGTTATTATGAACGATTTAATTAAATTAATGGATCCACGTTATATTGAGGTATGGGGGAAATTCACACCACGTGGTGGCATTTCAATTGATCCATACTGCAACTACGGGCGCCCAGGGACGAAGTATGAACAAATGGCTGATTACCGCATGATGAACCACGATCTATATCCGGAAACAATTGATAATCGTTAATAGAAAGAAAGGGCCTGTATACTATACAGGCCCTTTCTTTCTATTATATTATGCATTTTGATTAATGACAGTATAGTTTTTATGACTTACAACTGTAAGAGGTTCCATATCTAGTTCTCTAAAATTCTTCATAATTGTTATATCAACAATAACAGAGTTTTGATTTACTTTTTGAACACGGCCTTGCATTCCACCTTTAAATTCGATGATATCTCCAGTTTCTGCGATCTGCATAAGCAACTCTCCTTGTTACAGTTTTCCCAAAAAAAGAATAAATTTGGGTTTTTTTATTTCCTCCTATTTTGAACCATATTTCCTACTTTGTAAATGTTTCCAAAGTAAAAATTCGAAAAATATTCACTTTTTGTAAGAAAATATGTAGAAAATCCATGTTTTTTGAAAAAAATAGCAAAAATGCGAGAATCTTTATATCGAGGTATAATGAAAAAGTAGAATACCCTGCTGAAGTGGGAGAAATTAGAGGCGGTAAAATGATGTTTGAATTTGTGGGGAGTGTTATAGCTTTAATTTTATTTTTATTTTCTTATATGCATTTAAAAAAGATTCGTCAATATGATACGAGTACATATTTTGATGGGATGGATGGTATCCATGCTTCGATAACACATGATAGTGGTGGGGAGATGTAAAGGTATATAACTTTATTTTCTTGCGTGGTATGATGTTTAGAACTAGTGCATAATAGAGTTCATAAGTGATGAATGGAGAGTGAAAAGAATGAAGATTTCTTTTATTCGTCATGGTCGCTTAGATTGTACTATAGAACCAATGACGGTTACATCCTTTCATGAATGGATAAAAGGATATGACTTACATACTATAACAGAAAAACAACCTATACCATTGGAAACAAGAGAAGCGGTTGAAGTAGCGAAATTGATTGTAACGAGTGATCAAAAGTGTGCTGTACAGTCAGCAGCTGAATTAATGGATTCTTTATCTTTTATACAAAATTCTCTTTTTAGGGAAGCGGCAGTTCCGGCGAGCTTTTATGCGCCAAAATGGTTGAAGTGTAAACTTAACGTATGGATGTGTATTGGACGAGCATTATGGATACTTGGTTACCATAAAAATGTTGAATCTTATAAGGAAGTAAGAGAGAGGGCAAGGCAAGCAGCTTACGTATTACATCGTTATGCTCTCGTACATGGAAGTATTGCTCTTGTAGGTCATAATTATTTTAATTCGATGATTGGAACGGAGCTGAGGGCAATGGGATGGTCTGGTTCGCCTATTTTGCATAGAAAGCCATGGGGATGTACAACATATACGTTTCACGAGGCGATGGATGGAAATATATTAAATACGAATTTAACATAAAAGCACACGATTTATATAAATCATGTGCTTTCTTTTTAAGATACAGAAATTTTGACGTTTAATGGTTTTACGAGATGAGCATAAGGTTCGCCTACTAGCATAACAATTTCATCTTTTTTATAACCTAACTTTTCGTATAGTGAATAGGCGCGTGTGTTTTCTAAATTAACAAGTAAAGCGATTTTTTCATGCCCTTTTTCAGTTGCATAGATTTCGGCAGCTTCAATTAATTTAGAACCGATACCTTTTCCGCCGTGTGCACTTGAAACTGATAGTGTATCAATGTAATACTCATCAAGCTCAGCTTCTTTTTCTAACGTAATTGATTCATCTTTATGTAATTCTCTTAAGTGATGTACAATTGGTGCGTCAAGCTGTGTTGCTTCACTACCGTGATAAGCGACAATAACTCCAACTGCACTCTCGTCTTGTTCATAGACAAAACAGTTTTCGTAGCTCAGACGGTTATTTTCTTTTGAGAACCATGTCTCAAGTCCTAGTAATACTTCTGCTTCATCTGTGCTACCTGTGATTTTTTCAGCAATTTCATGCAGAGCATTATACAATAAAGGAGCTATTGCCATTGCATCTGTCTTTTTTGCTTTCCGAATCATAGTATCCCTCCTAGTTCTATTTGTATATTGTAGCATAGTGGTATGGAACTTTGCATAATTGAATGCCGAAATGTTTGATATAGAGAAGTAGCTATGTTAGTATATGATATTTAGTGGACATATAGTAAAACGATATTGTTTGCGAAATAACGAAAATAAAATCATGGCATAACAACGAGATAAAGTGAAACGTTAATCAGTAAGATTTTTTGTTCATTCCACGACTGATTAGTAGTCAACACCAATCGCACTACCTGCAAATAGCGGGATAAATTTACAGTTGTTGACCTATAGAATATACGATAAAATAAAATATTGCAGAGAGGTGAAATACATGGATAAAGAATTAGCAAATACAATTTTAGATCAGCTAAAAAATGGTGAAATAAAGGAGTATGTTGTTACGAAAGATGTATTTTATACGTTCAGAGAAGTTGTTGTAAATAGAGAAGACTTTAAGCATTTCATTGGTAACGCACAGCGAGGCGGGCAAGTGATTTATACATATTCAGAAACGCCACGTTCATAAAGAGGAATTTTGATCAGCAGGGCATCTCTCACTGATTAGTAGCCTTTCACCAATCGGACGTTTAATGCGGGATAAATAAAAGATAAAGGAGAGGGGAATTATGGGCGATTTTAAACAAGGCATTTTACCACATTGGGATTATATGTGGAAAGATAGAGCCGGCAATCGATTTATGGGAATGGTTATGTATCCAGAGAAACGAAAATGTTCAGCAAAAATGCTTCAGAAAATAAAAAGAGCATATGAAGAAGCAGTAGAAATTAAAGTAACTGTACAAGTTCGACATACATATCAGTACGTAGAAGGAATGATTGTATACTTTGATGAAGAGGCTCCGGTATGTACAATGATTGATAAAGATGAAAATCCGCATCATATATTTGTAAAAGATATTTTGCGCATTGAGCACTCTGAATAAACTTTTCATAAATAAATTGAAGTTCCATAATAATAATCTTTTTCTATAATAGTTATCTTTTAGTATGTAACGAGAAACGAAAGTATATGTATAATATATTTAATAAGGTAAATTTGATAAATGTAATCGTTTTTTAGAGCAGATTATAGTTTCATATCTGTTCTTTTTTGCGTGATGCTGGAGAAATATATTTCTTCAGCATCTACCGTTTTATGACAAAATATATTGTTAACTTTTTTAAAAATAAGGTTAAATTCGTTGACAACTTTTTTGAAAAGCACTTTATTGACATGAGTTTTAGAATGTTGTTTCATAGTCATTGTATTGAAAAAAAACGGCTATCATGTCGAAAAGTAAAAGTTAAAAAAAGAAAGAATTTATACATATATCTTGTGTCTTATTTTGAAACGTAATACAATATATAGAGAAATCAAGAACAACATATAGAGAATATAGATTTGAGAGGGAGGGTCGGAAATGTTAGTTGCATATGATTCTATGACAGGAAACGTGAAGCGTTTCATTCACAAATTAAATATGCCGGCCGTTCAAATTGATGAAGATCTAGTAATAGATGAAGACTTTATTCTTATTACGTATACAACAGGTTTTGGCAATGTACCAGAACGTGTTTTAGACTTTTTAGAGCGCAATAATGAAAAATTAAAAGGCGTATCTGCAAGCGGCAATCGTAACTGGGGAGACATGTTCGGTGCAAGTGCTGACAAGATTTCTACTAAATATGAAGTGCCTATTGTATCAAAATTTGAGTTATCTGGAACAAATAACGATGTAGAATATTTTAAGGAAAGGGTGCGGGAGATTGCGACACATTGAACTGAATAATGAAATCACGCAAATGCAGGACGGTTTTTATCAGCTTCATAAAGATAAAGAGGCATTAGAAGTCTTTATGGAAGAAGCTAGAGAGAATACCGTTCCTTTTAATAGCGTGGCAGAGCGAATGGAGTATATGAAAGAACATGATTACTATTACAACGTTCTGGACGAGTATAGCTTGGAGGAAGTAGAGGAAGTATATAACATCGCTTATGGTGAAAACTTCGAGTTCCAATCTTATATGGCAGCATCTAAGTTCTACAAAGATTATGCGTTAAAAACGAATGATCAAAAACAATACTTAGAAAGCTATGAAGATCGTGTAGCAATTGTTTCATTATACTTAGGACGCGGTGATGTTTCGAAGGCAAGACAATTCGCAAGCATGATTGTAAAACAAAACTACCAACCAGCGACACCAACCTTTTTAAATGCGGGAAGAAGCAGAAGAGGAGAAATGGTGTCTTGTTTCTTGTTAGAGATGGACGATAGCTTAAATTCGATCGGCTTTAACATTAATACTGCGATGCAATTATCGAAAATCGGCGGGGGAGTAGCTTTAAACTTATCTAAGCTACGCGCACGCGGTGAGCAAATTAAAGGTATCGACAACGCTGCAAGTGGCGTAGTACCTGTTATGAAATTGCTTGAAGATTCGTTTTCATATGCGAATCAGCTTGGCCAACGAAAAGGTGCCGGTGCAGTATATTTAAACATTTTCCATTGGGATATTATTGAATTCCTTGATACAAAAAAAATAAATGCCGATGAGAAGAGCCGTATTCAGTCTCTATCAATCGGAATTATCGTTCCAAGTAAGTTCTTTGAGCTTGCTGAGAAAAACGAACCTTTCCATGTTTTCGCGCCTTATACGGTTTATAAAGAATATGGCAAGCATTTAGATGATATTGACATTGATGAAATGTACGATGAATTAATGAGCAATCCGAAAGTGAAGAAGAAGCCACTAGATATTAGTGCACGTGATATGCTTATTAAAATCGCTATGATTCAGCTTGAGTCTGGTTACCCATACTTAATGTTTAAATCAAATGCAAATAATCAACATCCATTGAAGGATATTGGAACTGTGAAGATGTCGAACTTATGTACAGAAATCTTCCAGCTTCAAGAAACTTCAGAAATAAATGATTACGGTACAGATGACATTATCCGTCGTGATATTAACTGTAACTTAGGATCGTTAAATATCGTAAACGTAATGGAAAATAAAGAAATTCGTGAAGCAGTTCATGCGGGAATGGAAGCTTTAACAGCTGTTTCTGATATGACGATTATTCCGAATGCACCAACTGTGAAAAAAGCAAATGACGAGCTTCATTCAGTTGGACTTGGAGCAATGAACTTACACGGATATTTAGCAAAAAATAAAATCGCTTATGAAAGTGCAGAAGCGAAAGAATTCGCTCGTACATTCTTTATGATGTTAAATTACTACTCTATTGAGAAAAGTATGGAAATCGCTACAGAAAAAGGCGAGACATTTAAGGACTTCGATAAATCTGATTATGCGAATGGCACATACTTCGAAAAGTATGAAACGACAGATTACAGCCCAGTAACTGAAAAAGTTCAGCAACTATTTGAAGGAATTCATATTCCAACAAAAGAAGATTGGACAAGTTTAAAAGAGCAAGTGCAGAAGAATGGTTTATACAACTCATATCGTCTTGCCATTGCTCCAACACAATCAATCAGTTACGTTCAAAATGCAACTTCAAGCGTAATGCCGATCGTAAGTCAAATCGAATCAAGAACATATGCGAATGCGACAACATATTATCCAATGCCGTATTTATCAAAAGATACGTTCTGGTACTATAAATCTTCTTACGATATGAATCAGTTTAAATTAATTGATTTAATCGCAGAAATTCAAGAACATATTGACCAAGGAATTAGTACAATTCTTTACGTTAATAGTGATATTTCAACACGTGAATTAGCACGTTACTACATCTATGCACATAAAAAAGGCTTAAAGAGTCTGTATTATACGAGAACACGTAAATTAAGCGTGGAAGAGTGTGTGGCTTGTACCGTTTAATATAAAAAGTGAGACATGATGAGCAGGGTTTTCTGAACCCTGCTCATGCTTAGTTATCATATTTAGAGAAGGGGCGATTTAATGCGTGCGGTAAACTGGAACAAAAAAGAAGATGATTTTAGTTTAATGTTTTGGAAGCAAAACATCGCTCAGTTTTGGACAGAAGAAGAAATTGCGGTTTCGTCTGACAAAAATACTTGGGTGCAATTATCGAAAGAAGAGCAAATTGCTTATAAGCGTGTATTAGGTGGTTTAACACTTTTAGATACGAAACAAGGTGGCGAAGGAATGCCACTTGTACTGGTTCATCTTGAAAATTTACAAGCGAAAAGTGTATTAGCTTTCATGGGAGCTATGGAAGAAGTACATGCGAAAAGTTATAGTCACATTTTCACAACATTAGCTACAGAAGAAGAGATTGATGATATTTTTGACTGGGTAGACAATCATCCGTTACTTGAGAAAAAAGCTGGTATTATTACTAGTTACTATCGTCGTTTATTAAAGCCTGAAGTAACAAAAAAAGAGTTATACATGGCAATGGTAGCAAGTGTGTTCTTAGAAAGTTACTTATTCTATAGCGGATTCTTCTATCCACTTTACTTAGCTGGTCAAGGAAAACTAACAGCAAGTGGTGAGATTATCAACTTGATAATTCGTGATGAGTCAATTCACGGCGTATTCGTCGGTATTTTAGCACAACAAATCTTCGCAGAACTTTCTACAGAAGAGCAACAAGAAGTGCAAAAAGAAACACAAGAGTTATTAATGGAACTATATGAAATTGAAATGGCCTATACAGAAGAAATTTACACTTCTATCGGTCTTGTAGAAGATGTAAATCGTTTCGTTCGTTACAATGCTAATAAAGGGCTTATGAACTTAGGACTTGAGCCGAAGTTTGAAGAAGAAGAAATTAACCCAATCGTTTTAAATGGTTTACGTACAGATACGAAAAACCATGATTTCTTCTCTGTAAAAGGAAATGGTTACGTAAAAGCAACGAACGTTGAAAAGTTAGCTGACGATGACTTCGTGTTTAACTTTTAATATAGGATTATAAAGAAAAACTGTCTTATTCATTGATAAGACAGTTTTTCTTTATAATTTTGTTTACATAACACTATTATTTTTGTATAGCGATTTATATTTGGGAAGTTCTATTCGTTTAACGGATAGAACTTTTTTGTAATTAAATGGGTATTTACAAACTTTTTGTATCGGTGTATTATTTAACTAGTACACTGATACAAAAGGAGGGAAGAAATGAAAATAGAGTTTTCTCCAAATACACCAATTTACATTCAGGTAATGGAATACATAAAAAAAGAGATCGTAACAGGACATTTATTACCTGGTGATAAAATTCCCTCTGTCCGTGAATTAGCGAGTGAATTACAAGTGAATCCAAATACGATTCAGCGTACATTTCAAGAGCTAGAACGGGATGGAGTTGTTGTCACACGTAGAGGAATGGGACGGTATGTAACGAATGAAGGGGAGAAAATTATGGAGCTGCGAAAAGAGATGGCGAAAGAATTACTTCATTCTTTTATAGATGGAATGGACAATTTAGGTTTTTCAGAAGAAGAAATTCTTACAATTCTTCGTTCTTCATTACATGATAAGAGGGAGGAGAGCCAATGACAGAGCTATTGAAAATAGAAAACTTATGGAAGAGATACGGATTAAAAGCAGTGATCCGTGAATTAAACATAGAGATTACGGAAGGGAAAATCGTTGGGCTTGTTGGAGATAACGGGAGCGGGAAAACGACGTTATTGAAAATGATTGCAGGCTTGCAACACCCTTCTGAAGGTAGTATTACAATAGACGGTAAAAAGGTAGGGTTACAGACGAAAGAAATTGTTTCATTTATGTCCGATAAGCCAATCTTTGATGATTGGATGACTGTAAAAAACGCTTTATTTTTCTATCGAGATTTTTATAAAGACTTCGATATTCAAAAAGCGGTAGATACGATTGCAGAATTTAAAATACCGTTAGAAGAAAAAATTACAGCATTGTCAAAAGGTATGGTTGAGAAGCTGCAGATTATTTTAACGTTTTCTCGAAAAGCGAAGCTATATGTACTGGATGAGCCATTGGGCGGGATTGATCCTCTTTCTAGAGAACATGTATTGGATTTAATTCTACAGTTCTATAGGGAAGATTGTACGATATTAATTTCCACTCACTTAATAAATGAAATTGAAAATATTTTTGATGAAGTGATCTTTTTAAAAGATGGAGAAATGGTTCTATATGAAAATGTAGAAGAAATTCGTTTTCAGAGAGGAAAAGCAGTTCATGAATTGTTTAAGGAGGTGTTTAGTAAGTGAATTCAGTACTTTCCTATTTATGGAATGTAAATAAGAAAAGATATATTGTTACTTTTTTATTCTTTGTGCTAATTGAAGCTGTGTTATTTTCACAAATGATTGTAAGAAAAAGTGATGCGGCTATCAGTAGACAAGAGGGTATATTTGGAATCATTATGATTATATTTTTCTTTTATATTGTTTATATGTTTATACAAACAATGAAATCATATTCACGCTTACTAACTAATCCAATGTTACGACTTACAGCAATATCTGGGAAACAATATGTAATTTCTATGCTTATTTTCTCATTTATCGCAATGGCTATATGGTATGGGATATGTGGAATTCTTTTCTACGTAAGTTATGTATTAGCTTTTCCTACGACTTCTGTATATGTAGAAGCAAAAGAGATTATGCAAGTAGGCATAATTAATAATTTAATATATACGATAAGCGATTTATTTGAGTTTTTGTTTAGTGTTTTACAAATCATATTAGTAATTACTCTAGTAAAGTTACTTACGAAAAAGAAAAAGGCGCAAAATATACTAATCGTTATTATTTTCCTAGTAATAAATATAGCGATTACTTTAGCGACAACCTTGCTAGGAAAATTAGCTCCAGCTTTCCAAGTATTGCGAAGAGTAGAATATCATGGTGAAAGCAAGAGTCTGTTTATTAATATGTTTCAAGAAAATGGATTTAACATTTTTAATATAAGTTTCATGGTAATGGTTAGTGCTCTAATAATATATGTAATTGCTTATATTATAGATAAAAAACTAGAAGTCTAAAGGAGGAATCACCATTGGGAAACGTAGTAGTAAAGTTAGAGAATGTTCGAAAAAAGATTGGTGGAACGGAAATTATTCGTGGTTTATCATTTGAGGTTCGTGAAGGAGAAGTATACGGATTCCTTGGACCGAACGGTAGCGGTAAGACGACGACGATCCGTATGATGACAGGTCTTATTTCAATGACAGAGGGCGATATTACAATTTGTGGACATAGTATTCGCTCGGAGCGTGAAAAGGCACTAGAGCAAATTGGAGCAATTGTAGAAAATCCTGAACTATATGATTATATGACAGGAATGCAAAACTTAAAGCATTTTGCGAACATGGCCATTACACCAATTAGTAAAGAGCGCATTGCTGAGATTGTAAAGCTTGTTGAATTAGAGCATGCGATTCATAAAAAGGTGAAAACATATTCACTTGGTATGAAACAACGTTTAGGAATTGCACAGGCATTACTTCATCAGCCGAAAATCTTAATTTTAGATGAACCGACAAATGGATTAGATCCAGCTGGTATTCGCCAAATTCGTGATTATTTACAACGTTTAGCGAAAGAAGAGAATATTGCTGTAATCGTATCAAGTCACTTATTGAGTGAAATTGAATTAATGTGTGATCGCGTCGTTATTATTAAACAAGGTGAGTTTGTACAAGAGTACAACTTACATGAAAAAGTGAAACATGATGAGGCAGTCGTTGTAGCGTTTGAAGTAGATAAAGTTCAGAAAGCAAATGAAATCATTAAAGGTAAAGCAAAAGGGAATGTAATTGTAGCATCTGTAACAAAAGACAACATTCCGCAACTTGTAAAAAAACTTGTTCATGCTGATGTGCTTGTATACGGAGTTACTGTTCAAAATAAAACGTTAGAGGATGAGTTCTTAGCGATTACTGGGGGAGTGAAAGCGTAATGTTTAAATTAATTCAAAATGAATTTTTAAAGTTGCATGCGAAAAAAGGTATGTATA
Source organism: Bacillus cereus group sp. BfR-BA-01441 (assembly GCF_022663075.1). Classification (NCBI taxonomy): domain Bacteria; kingdom Bacillati; phylum Bacillota; class Bacilli; order Caryophanales; family Bacillaceae; genus Bacillus; species Bacillus cereus group sp. BfR-BA-01441. Next base: position 22,135 of record NZ_JAKUEU010000011.1, on the reverse strand, counting down.
TTTTAATTGGTGTCATTGCGGCACTCGAAATTTTAGGTACTTTAGCAATGTTGAAGTGGGGAAAAGGTGATGAGTTTAAGGGATCATATTTAGATTATGCAAACTCAGAGATTGGCTTAATTGTTTTATTTACAACGATTTTTGGGATTACACTTGCTGCCCGTACTCTTACTGATGAGTTCCAAAAAGGTACAATTAAACAATTGTTAATCCGTCCAAGAAAAAGACTTGCAGTTTTATTTTCTAAATATATTACAGTGTTATTAGCAATGTTATTTATCGTATTAGCTGGTATGCTAATTGCAATGATTATTGGCGGTATTGTAATGGATGGTAGTAAAACAGAATTAACATTAGGAATCGTTATGAAGTCCACTTTATATCAACTACTTTCACCGTTCTTTTTTGCAACACTTGCATTTTTCCTAGCAAATGTCTTTAGAAAATCTGTATTACCATTAATTATTACGATGTTCCTATTCTTCTTACAAGGTGCAATTAATATGGTATTAATAATGTTTGCAAAAGGTGTAGCGAAGTTTGTAGTATTCAACCATTTGGATTTAAGAGCTTACGATAGTAATAAATTAATCAATGGTGGAATGGAACCAACATTTACAGAATTTACGTTTACAACTTCATTATTACTTGTAGCTGCATACTTTGTTGTGTTACTTGTAGCATCAAGTGCATTATTCCAAAAACGTGACGTATTATAATAAAAGAAATCCCCGCTTGTAAAAACGGGGATTTTTATTACATAAATTTCACTTGGATTGCAACTTGAAGAACAGCGATATGGTATTTTAAGAGCTATGTTGTTTGAAAGTAATTGAGAAAAATAGGAAGAGTTTCAACTATATTCATATTATAATGTAGTTATCCGACCATTTACTTTTACTATCTTTGGAGGTGTTCTATATGCACTATGCATTTTCACGTATAAGGCTACGTAGCTTTTTTGGATGGATGATTATAGGGGTGTTCCTTATAATGATACCATTAGGTCTAGCAAATGTTTCTGAGAATACGATGGAGGTTATTTCACAAATAACTGTATTTTTTGTATTTCCATTACTTTGGCTATACGTAAAAACAAATAAAAATAATATTGTATTTAACAGTTTTTTTGATAAGCCAGGACGTTTATCTTGGGGATTAATTGTATTAGCAACGATAATGGGGATGATTTTTTCAGTTGGCATATCTCATATTCAATTTTACATATTAGCACATACGTTACCGAATTTCTTAGTTACTATGCTAGAAGACGGAAATGTTATTAATACGAGTAACGTATATATGACGATATTTACTTTCATTTCAGCATGTGTGTTAGCACCTATTATGGAAGAAGTTATTTTTAGGGGATTTTTCTTACAGCGAATGGCTCATAAATGGGGAATTAAAAAAGCTGTAATTATATCTTCAATTATTTTTGGCCTAGGACATTTTGATGTTATTGGTGCGTTCATGTTTGGTGTCGTTATGTGTCTTTTATACATAAAGACAAAAAATATATGGACGAATATAGCTGTGCACGCTCTAAATAATTTGATTGCAACAAGTATGCAATTTTTCGGTGGAGAAGAAAGTGGTACAATCTCAATTACTGAATTACAAGCGCAAAGTAATTTATGGATTGGTATCGGTCTTACAGTTGTTGGATTACTATGGTTAATTCCATATGTTTGGAAACAATGGCGTACAGTAAAAGAAGTTGGCGTGCCACCAGTACGTTTTATAAATGAGCAAAAAGTAGTGAATTCATCACAAGAAAATGAAGTGTATAGTCAAGTGATCGTAACCGATAGATTGATGGCCATAGAGTTACCAGATGAGGCTGTAAATAAGCTTCGGTTAGAAGAAAATGATTATGTAACAGTAGCTGTAGAAGAAGATAAAATCGTTATAAAGAAAGCACATAATAGATAATTAAAAAGTAGCTCTTAGGAGCTACTTTTTAATTTGTAATAATTTCTACACGAAAATTATTACCGTTCTTGACATATTTAATATCTGTAACAGTGCGGACTGTCTTTAAAATCTCCACTTTTTCACCAATTCGCGGGATGGTCGGAACATTGTCCCAAATACCAAGCAAGTCATCTAATTGTGCCGTTTTTTCATAAAACCAGATTTTCAATGTAAAGCCCCTTTCTCGAATTTTATGTATTTTAATACATAATATATTATTTTTATTCTTATTGTAAGGGGTTTTTTTATAATTTATGAATAAAAATAAATTAATCTTCTGGGAAGATATGTTCAATATCAGGAGTAAGAGATACTTCTGATAATACGATATGAGAAACTGTCGTTGCATATGAAGAAACATCATTGATAAATTCTTCAAGTTCAACGAGTGAAGGAACAGAAATTTTTACAATGTAGCATAAGCTTCCTGTTACTCGGTAACAAAAACTTGCAGATGGATAAGACTGAATAAACTGTTGCATACGTGTTGTATCACCATTTTTTAAAGTGATTTCTAAAATACAATCTAAAACTAGTCCTGCTTTTTTATAGTCGATATCGATTGTATATTTTTGAATAACGCCTTCACTTTCAAGTTTACGAACACGTTCTGCAGTAGACGGAGCAGATAAGTTTACTCGTTTCGCCAATTCACGCATAGAAAGGCGACTATCATTATATAATTCATTTAAAATTTTTCGATCAACACGGTCTAGTTGCATTTGTAAATATACCTCCAGTAAAATAATGATTTTTGTAAAGGAAAAATATAAATTAAGATTCATATGAAATGTAAAGTGAACGTTATTTATTTTACAATAAAACAGAAGGAAATAGGAGGGGAAATGATGGAGAGAATTTCATTATCAAATGTAGGAGATACAAAGTTTCAAAAGTTATTAGGGCATAATTCGGATATATTACACTCGTGGAGTACGTTAGAAGATACACTGTACAATAAAGGAACTCTTTCAGCAGAGTTGAAGGAGCAAGTGAGAAGAACATTAGCGTATGGGAATGAATGTCCGTACTGTATGGCAAAGGGAAGACCTGATGATGTGCAAAAGGCAGAGGAGATTGGTGTAGCCGTTACTTTTGCGCATACATTTGTTCATGACCGAAAAGCAATAGATGATACTATGTTTCACGCTTTAAAACAATATTGGACAGAAAAAGAAATTGTAGAGCTTTGCGCCTATGTTTGCTTTATTACTGCGTCACAACAACTTGGTTTTCTATTTCAATTACAGCCAAATTAAGGGGGAAATGATGACAAATCAAATAGCACTTATCATAATCGATGTACAAAAGGCATTTCAATTACCAGATTGGGGCGAGAGAAATAATATTTTTGCTGAAGAAAACATGAGAATTTTGTTAGAAGAATGGAGAAAAAGGAAACGACCAGTTTTTCATATTCAACATGTAAATAAAGAAAATGCTCAGTCAATGTTTTATGAGAGAGCGGAAACGGTAAACTTTAAAGAAGAAGTGCAACCACTACTTGGTGAAGTGGTTATTCAGAAATTCGTTAACAGCGCGTTCATTGGGACAAATTTAGAAGAGCAATTAAGAAAGAACAAATGTAATGCAGTAGTGGTTGTAGGATTAACGACAAATCATTGCGTGGAAACTACGACACGAATGGCAGGGAATTTAGGATTTACAACATATTTAGTGAGTGATGCAACGGCTACTTTTAACCGTATAGGTTTAGATGGTAAAGAGTATAGTGCAGAAGATATTCACAATATGACACTTGTAAATTTACATGAAGAGTTTGCTACGATTGTGACGACAAAAGAAGTATTAAAATTATTTTAAGAAAATAATTGCGAATTATGTAGAAAAAAATAAGAATATTTCGTATAATCTAAGTACAATCATTTTGAAAATAGGGGTGGCATCATATGGAGCAAATTTCAGTAAAGAAATTAGAAGAGGTACTTGTTGTAGCAGGGGATGATAAACAGAAGCAAAAGGAATTTTATGAATTGCTCTTATCTACTGAGTTTTATGTTGCTGGTTCACTAGAAGCAGAGGACGGGGCAACAGAAGGAATACTTCGTTTGCGTCATTTCCAAGGAGAAGGTAGATGGATCGTTCCGTTCTTTACACAAATGGAATTTGTAAAAGATGTGTTGCCAGAAGGAACGCCCCTTATTACGATACGTGGGAAAGAGTTATTTGGTAGCATTGAGAAAGATGCTACAGCTGTATTAAATGTTGGCACTGATATAAGTAAAACATTTATTCCAGAAGAAATTGCAGATATCGCATCTGGACGAATTTTTAATTATTATAAGTAAAAGGAAAAGCGTAATCGCTTTTCCTTTTTAATTTGAATATGGAGTGGCTATACCAGAAGAAATAGAGACTGTTTTATTATTCGTGTTTATTGTTGCTGTAGCTCCAAGTGGAATACCGATGTTTGGACTTATATGTCCAATTGGTAAATCGAATAGGACAGGTATATGATATGGCGCGAAATATTCATATAATATTGTTTGCAATGATTGAGAGGGCTTTGAAGGAGTGCAGTCGTGACAACTTGTGAAAATAACGCCCCTGCATTCATTAAACTTTCCAGATAAAAGTAGCTGATTTAACATACGGTCAATGCGGTACGGTTCTTCACCAATGTCTTCAAGTAATAAAAGTGTATTGTTCGTAATTATCTCGTAGGGCGAGCCAATTATACTTGTTAAAACAGCTAAATTTCCTCCAACTAACGTACCTGTAACTGTACTGTGAGAGCTAGGTACGATACATTCTGATGCAGATAAAATGGTTGAATACGGATGGAATAGCTGATTAAAAGAGGATAAAGATAGGGAATCAATGCCTTTTCCTAGTTCTTCAATCATCGGACCATGAAATGTTATAAGCTTTGCATAACGTGAAACAGCAGTATGTAAAGCTGTAATATCGCTATATCCCCAAAAGATTTTTGGATTCTGCCTAATAACTTCATATTGAATGTGAGGAAGAAGACGAGCACTTCCATAACCACCTCGTGCACAAAAAATTGCCTTCACTTCATTATTTATAAATGCTTCATGTATATCGTCAAGCCGAACTTGATCACTTCCGGCTAAAAATCCATATTTCTCGTAAACACTCTTCCCGATTATTACGGATAACCCCATCTCTTGTAATACATTCACACCTTTTAATACATTTTCGATTGTAGGTGGACCAGATGGTGCAATAATCATTACTGTATCACCTTGTTTTAATGCATTTGGAAAAATCATTAAGCTCAGCCTCCTTCTCTTTCAATATATTCGCTTCATATGAAGTGCAACCCTTGCAAAAGCAGGGGAAAGCTTATCAAATAAAGAAGATATAAAGGAAATAGGAGGGAAAATGATGTTTACAAGTCGAGTAACAGACATATTAAAAATTGAGTACCCCGTTGTTCAAGCCGGTATGGCAGGCGCGATTACGACGCCAGAACTTGTTGCAGCAGTAAGTAATAGTGGAGGATTAGGGACGCTTGGAGCCGGCTATATGAGCCCAGAACAAATTCGTGAAGCGATTTATAGAATAAGAGAACTAACAGATAAGCCTTTCGGTGTTAATTTACTTGTAACGAAAGAGATAGAAATAGAAGAAGAGAAGGTAAATGAGGCGAAAGTATTACTAAGCGGAGTGAATAGAGAATTAGGTATAGAAGTAGAAGGAACGTTAAAGCTTCCAAAAAGCTATAAGGAACAATTACAAGTGCTATTAGATGAAAAAGTACCGGTCGTTAGCTTTGCATTTCAAACGTTAGAAAAAGAAGAAATAAATGATTTAAAAAGAAGTGGAATAAAAGTTATCGGAACAGCTACCCATGTGAAGGAAGCGAAAGTACTTGCTGAGCTAGGAGTAGATATTATTATTGGGCAAGGTAGCGAAGCAGGAGGGCATAGAGGAACGTTTATTGGGAAAGAACGAGATGCTATGATTGGTACGTTTGCGTTAATACCTCAGTTAGTAGGGGTTATTCCGCATATCCCAATTGTCGCAGCAGGTGGTGTAATGAACGGACAAGGGCTTGTTGCGGCATTGGCACTAGGAGCAGAAGGTGTTCAAATGGGATCAGCCTTTTTAACAAGTGAAGAGAGTATTACGCACGATGTGTATAAAGAAGCGGTTTTACATAGTACAGATACGAGCACAACTGTAACTCGTGCGTTTTCCGGGAAATATGCACGCGGTATTCGGAATGAATTTATAGAGAGACATGAAGGAAAAGAAGAAGGGCTTCCGGTATATCCAGTGCAAAACGTATTAACTTCTAAAATACGCCAAGAGGCAGCGAAGCAAAATAAGGAAGAATATATGTCACTTTGGGCAGGACAGGCAGCATCATTGGCACGAATCGAATCAGCTCAGCATGTAGTGGAGCGAGTTATGAAAGAAGCGGCGAATGCAATCGAGCAATTACAAAATATATACAAAAAGACCACTTGAGTAATTCAAGCGGTCTTTTCGTTAGTTTGCTTTATAAAATTGTTGGATGGCTTCGTCGATGTAAACCCAGCCTTTCCAACCTAAGTGCATATGATCTTTTAAGAAGTATTTATCGTATTCATGATTTGAGAAGTCGGCAATTGGATAACCAGCTTTTTCAATTTGCTCATGAACTTTCTTATAGTATGCTTCGCGGCGTTCTTTCGGGAAGCCAGCGTAGTCGTACCAAGGACCTTTGACAGGAACAGAAATGAAGAGTGGTTTTGCACCAGATTGTTTTAATAAATCAAGTACAATTTGTAAATCTTCATATTCTGGCGATTGGTCATAAGCATCATTTTTTAAGTAACCTTCACGTTGCTTTAATTTTTTCTTAATTTTGCTATTGAAGTAACCATCTTCGATACCATATTCATTAGATCCAGATTCTGCTGCACCTGTTTGATCCGCATGTTTACGAGCATCTTCCCAGTTCATTTGTTTTAATGAAGGATCGAGCTTCTCTTTGTGCGGTTTAATATTAAACATAGCTGTAAATAAATCTTTACGATCTAAAATGTTACGGTAAATATAAGCGAAAGGTTTAGCAGCAAGTGCTTTTACTTTATACTTCGTATCATCATAAGCGATACCTTCAAGCGAAATTTTTAATAAAGTTTCTTTTTTTACAATCTCAAAGTTTAATAAACGCTTTGCAATTTGTTTTTTCATTTCAGGTTTTAAATCATTGTTGAAAATGAAGTGGTAACCTTGTTGTTTTGAAAAGTTAGGTGCAAAGTGCGTTTCGTCAATACCTTGTGGTACAAACCATTGCGGAGAAAGAACGAATACCATTTTCTTATCTTTCAATTGATCCATTGTAGATGCGAAGTTTAATACATGTACAAGGTCTTGTGTTCCGCCGCGTCCAAGAAGGAATGGCGTAAATCCTTCAGGCTTTACTTTAAAATAATTAGATGGATGGAAAGCATCCATACGTGCGAATTCCGATGAACCGTACATCGGAAGATATTTTGGATCTGCTAACATCTTTTGCTGTAAAATCATACTTTGAATTTTTTCTTCTTTTAAAGAAGTAGCAGCTTGTTCTACTTTTTCATCACTTAAAAGTGGAAGTAGGAAGCGCGTTGGAATAAGTAAGAATACAGCAAAAAGGGCCAATGCTAAAAGCATCGGACCAAATTTTGCTTTGTTCATCGGATTTCTTCCAACTTTTTAATAACCATGTTTGGTGTAGCCCACTCGTCACGGTCAAAATCAGAAATAGAAACTTCAATATCTAAACGCTCTTGGAATTCAACTAATAAAGATACTACAGCGAAAGAATCAAGGATACCTTCTTCAAATAATTGAACATCTAAGTTTTCTTTCACAATATCGTTTTCACATACTTCTTCTAAAATATCTAATACTTGCTCTTTGAATTCTGCCATTTTTAAAATCTCCTTTATATCCGAAATTATTATATGTGCAACTTCTTAATGGAATAAGAAGGGTGCATTAAAAGTATCTGTTAAGGTGTCCAGAGAAGATTAGGAAACCGAAACATACAACGTGGAACGTAATTACAATCGCAAGGATGTGTGTAAATTTATTGTTTGGCCAAAACTTATGCTTCTTGTTTTTTCGTTCAAAAATATCGAATAAAATAAACAGTGCGGCATGGTATAGACCATAAATAACATACTGCGCAACAGCGCTTCCTTGGATGTGCCAAATTCCCATAATGAAGAAGTTTAAAAATGCCCCGATATACGAAATAGTGTAACGGTTCTTAATTAACTTTTTCTTCGTTGCAAAAAAGACGAAACGCATGTAAATAAAATCACGGAACCAGAATGATAAACTCATGTGCCAGCGGTTCCAGAAGTCTTTAATATTACGACTAAGGAATGGCTTATTGAAGTTTTCTGGCGTTTTAATTCCCATCATATAACTTACACCAATTACAAAAGAGCTATAACCAGCAAAATCAAAGAATAGATATAAGCTATAGCTATACATGTAAATCATATTTGAAAATATTGTATCGTGTTGAGCGAATGCTGGATCCATACAATATTGCTTTATTAAGTAAGCAATAATAAATTTATACAAGAAACCTTGGAAAATACGATTTAGTCCTGTATATAGTAAATTTTGATATTCTTCAGCGCTAGGTGGCTTTTGAATATCTTTTTGGAATCTTCGGTAACGATCGATAGGTCCTGTTGAAATCGCAGGGAAGAATAAAACGAATTCCCAGAAGTTAAAGAAAGAAAGCTCTTTAATTAAACCATCACGAACTTCAAATACCATTTGAACTGCTCTGAATGTTACGTAAGATATACCTAGGAAAACAACAAGTTTTAACTCAGGTAAAAACGATGCAAACGGCGCGATTTTTGCCAAAATAAGAGGCAAAATCGATAAAATAACAGCTATGCAAAATGTGAATGTACTATTATTTTGTTTTCTTAAAATTAAATAGCCTTTAATAAGGACATATTGCCAAATAATAAATGCAGCTAGCATCATTGCTTGCTTTGGTTTATCTGAGAAGATAATAGCAATCATGACTAATGTTAAAACGGCATTATATTTGCGCAACATTTTACCTTTTAATCCAGCTATGATAGTAGGTATTAATAAAATGCCCACTATAGCGAAAAAATAAAATGATCCATATGCGGTCATGCTGTAACCTCACTCAATAATTTTTTGCGATCTACCTTTCCATTTGGTGTCATTGGAATAGAAGATTGATACATGAATTTACGTGGAATCATGTAGTTTGGTAATCGCTCATTGAGTTCTTTTTTGATTGCAGATGTTAATTTGAATTCTTTTTCAAATGAATGTTCTCCAGGAACAACAACCGCTAATAAATAATCGTATTTCTCACCTTTTTTAATTGGAACGATAACTGCTCCTTCTACGTAAGAACACGCACGAAGGTGATGCTCAATTTCTTCTAATTCCATTCGATAACCATGCAGCTTAATTTGGAAATCAAGACGACCATTATAGAATAGAAGACCATTTTCAACATAGCCAGCATCGCCTGTTTTATAGGCGCGCTCACCGTCAATCATAGTAAATGCTTTTTCTGTTAATTCAGGGCTTCCTAAATATCCAACGCTTACGCTTGGACCGACAATTACGATTTCACCTTTTTCACCATCAGGTGCGATCGTGCCATCTTCTTTCATAATAAGAAGGCGACAGTCTGATTTACAATAGCCAACTGGAAGTGATTTGTATTGATCAAGCACTTCTTCTGTAACGTGAATACCTGTTACAGCGACAGTAGCTTCTGTTGGACCATACGTATTCATAATTGTTGCTTTAGGGAAACGCTCAATTAATTTTCTAGCCACTTCATTTGGTAACACTTCGCCGCAGAATAAGAATGTTTTCATGTTCGGTAGCATACTCTCAGAGAAAGATGCTTCCATTAAACACATTTCAGCGAAAGAAGGTGTGGAAGTCCATACTTGAATATCCGATTGCTCTAAAGAAGCAAACAAGTCTTTTGGACGCGCAATCATATCTTTATCGATTGCCCAAAGTGTACCACCTGTTACTAATGATGGGTAAATATCCATTACAGATAAATCGAATGAGAAAGGTGCTTGGTTTAAGAATACTTGCCCTGTTTGTAAGTTGAAATCTTCTACAGCCCATTTTGTAAAGCTAACAAGGCAGTTATAAGTAATCTGAACCCCTTTCGGATTACCTGTGCTTCCTGATGTGTAAATAATGTAGAAATTCTCATCACCTTTTACCGCATGTTCAGGATTTGGAGTGTTCCCTTTATGAGTAAAGAAAATATCTTTTAAGTTGTCTTCACTTACGATGCGAACTGGTAAATCAGTTACAGTTACTGCTGTTGCCGATAAAAGTAATTTCGCACCAGAATTTTCAGCAATACGTTGTACACGATCAGCTGGGATAGATAAATCTACAGGAATGTAAGCATGTCCAGCTTTTACACATCCTAAAAAGTTAATAATCATTTCAGGTTGCATATGGCCATACACCATAATTGGTGAACGATCGTCTGGATACTCAGAAGAAATCCAATGTGCTAACGCATCAGAATCTTCCTTTAATTGTTTGTACGTAATTTTCGCATCTCGCCAAACAAAAGCGGTTTGATCAGGCGTTTCTGCAGCCCACTTTTCAATTTGTTCTAATAACTTCATAACGTTCCCACCCTAGAATTCATTGTAAATAAATGTACTTGTGTTTGTATCATGGAATCCATACAACCAAAGTAATGCAAATAAAATTGCAAGATAATAAACCGTCTTTGCAACCCATTGTGTGAGTGGTCGAGACCATATCTCTTTTAATCTTTCCATGTCTTTCCCTCTCTTAATGAAATAATAGCTCTTTGTAGGTATCATGTCCTACATTATTGTGAAAAAAACAAAATCCCACATTTTAGGTAAAAATAAGTCAAAAGGCTCTTTTCTGATATTAGCACTAAATACTAAAAAAGAAAATCCCTAACTTAGCAATTATATTACATTCAGCATGAATTTGTAATGGGTTTGACATGTAAATAGAAAGTGGATTGTGTGAATACATAAAAGTGGACTATAAGAATACGTAAAAATACAGTGTTTGTTTTTATTAATCATTTAAGACGGAGTAAGCTTTTAAATTTCTAGTTCTTTTGAAAAGGAGGAAATTATCATGAATAGAGTGTGGAAGAATCTAATTTCGGAAGAAAATATCGTGAAATGGAGAAGGCATTTCCATAAGTATCCGGAATTATCATTTCATGAAAAAGAAACTTCGCAATTTATATATGATACATTATGCTCATTTTCTTCTTTTGAAGTAACGAGACCGACGAAATATAGTGTACTAGCAATTAAAAGAGGTGTGAAGCAAGGGAAAGTAATTGCGATTCGAGCTGATATAGACGCTTTGCCAATTCAAGAGGAGACAAGTAAATCTTATACATCTGTGAATAAAGGAATGATGCATGCATGTGGGCACGATGCTCACGCAGCTATTTTATTAAGCACAGCAGAGGTGTTATCAAATATAAAGGAAGATTTTGCAGGTGAGATTCGTCTATTCTTTCAGCACGCAGAAGAGGTGTATCCAGGCGGGGGACAAGAAATGGTTGAGGCAGGTGTAATGGACGGTGTTGATTATGTAATAGGTTTACATGTTATGTCAGGACTTGAGAGTGGAAAGATAGGAATTGCATATGGACCGATGATGGCAGCTCCAGACGTATTTACAGTTGAGATTCAAGGCAAAGGAGGACATGCGGCGCGACCAGAAGAAACGATAGATCCTATTGCTATCGGAGCACAGATTATTACAAATCTACAACATATCGTATCAAGAAATACAAGTGCTTTTATGCAAAGGGTTGTTTCAGTTACACAATTTCATGGGGGAACGGCTGACAATATTATTCCTAGTACAGCAACTTTAATGGGAACTGTTCGTTCATTTAATCAAGCATTGAGGGTGGAAGCAGAAGGGAAAATCGAGAAAATTGTGAAAGGAATTACAGAAGCACATGGAGGATCGTATACATATACGTATCGATATGGATATGATCCGGTTATTAATGATGAATATATTACGAAAATAGTAGAAGAAAGTGCACTACATTTGTTTGGGAATGAGCGTGTTGTGAAGCTTGAACCTTCTATGGGTGGAGAAGATTTTTCAGCATATTTAAGAAAAGCACCTGGTTGTTTCATTAAATTAGGAACAGGTAATGAAAATATATATACTTGTTATCCACATCATCATCCGAAATTTGACTTGGATGAATCAGCATTAATTTGTGGAGTGGAGCTATTTTTAGAGACGACTATAAGATTACTAAAATCATAGAAAAACAAAAAAAGGCAACTGCACTCTATTGCAGTTGCTTTTATTTCTTTCCGTCAGAGAGGGCTGAGAAAGAACTATGCTCATTCATAGTATATGAATAGCTAACGGACAAGCTTGTACATTTTAATCATTTTTTTAAAAATAGTTATTGACATTGATTATCAATGTCAATTAATCTAAATATAGTTGAAATTGATAATTATTATCAATAGGATGGATGCGACATGTTAATGAGAAAGAATTTTCACCTTCTGCGGAGGGGATTAAAAGATAAAAATAAAGATGTTGATCAGCATATGGAATGGCAAAGAAATGTAATTCGGTCTGAATATGTAGATGAGAAGAAGAGCATTCAAACAGAAAAAGAGATACAAAGTAAAGGGAGAGGTTCAGTTGAGTAAGTTAGTAATGATTTTTGCAAGTATGAGTGGAAATACAGAGGAAATGGCTGACCATATTGCCGGCGTAATTCGTGAAACAGAAAATGAAATTGAAGTTATTGATATTATGGATTCACCAGAAGCTTCTATATTAGAACAGTATGATGGAATTATTTTAGGTGCATACACTTGGGGAGATGGCGATCTTCCTGATGATTTCTTAGATTTTTATGATGCAATGGATTCTATTGATTTAACTGGGAAAAAAGCGGCAGTATTCGGATCATGTGATTCGGCTTATCCGAAATACGGAGTGGCAGTTGACATTTTAATAGAAAAGCTACAAGAGTGCGGGGCAGCAGTTGTGTTAGAAGGACTAAAAGTAGAATTAACGCCAGAAGATGAAGATGTAGAAAAATGTTTACAGTTTGGAGCTGAATTTGTAAAACACCTTTCTTAATGGCAGAAGGGAGATGAAGAGCAAGTGCATGAGAAAATCTCAATCAAAATGATGACAGATTATCATTTGTATGATTTTATGCGTTGTCCGCATAAATTTTATTTTCGTCACATAAAAAGAAGAGAACCTTCTTCATTTGAATGGCAACAAATAGCACAAATGATTGTCAATCAAATTATTAACGAGTATTACACGCTACCTGCGGGTCAACAAACGAAAATTGTACTTTTAATATTAATAGAAAAGTATTGGAAAAAAGTAAGGATTAATATGTTTGCTTCGAAGACGGAGTACTATATTGTATTAGCGAAGCTAACGGATCACTTATTACAGTTCGTTGAAAAGGATGATAGTCAGACACCACCATTGTTTTTATACGAGAAGTTTCAAACATATATGGAAGAGTTAGGTGTCCACATGTCATTGACATTTGAAGTTGGTGAGTGGAGTGCTGAGTCGTTTGTAATTAAAAAGTATGTTGTCGATGCAGATGAGGAAATGCTTGCTCTTTGTCAGAAGCTAATGACAGTATTCAGTTATAAAGCTTTCGGAGTTCTTCCAGGAAAAATTGAAGTTATTAATTTAATAGAAGGAACTAAGTATGAGTACATTCCGAAACAGGAAGATATTATAACTGGAATGGCTGATTTATCTAGAATGAAAGAAATGTTAGAGCAACCTGAGCATTATACAGAGCGTCATTTTCGTTCTGAGTGTATAAGTTGTGCGTTTCGTAGTGAATGCCAAGGGGAAGAAGTAAAGACAGAAGCGAAACAGAAGAAAAATATAGTTCATTAAAGGATGCAACTTTGCATCCTTTTTTGTTATTGACATGAAAAGCTTTTCATCATTTACGGTATATTTGTAGCAGATTTTAATAAAGTGAAACTTTAATCAGTGGGGGTTTTGTCAATCACCCACTGATTATCAGCCCTCATTAATCGGGCTACCCACAAATAGCAGAATAAAGGGAGGAATAATCAATGAAAGATGAAACAAAAGTATTTCAATGGTTAAAAGAACAAAATGCTCCTTTTGAAATTCAACTGCAAATTTTACAGGCGTTTCAATTGTATAAAGTTATTGTTGAAATGGATAAAAAGTTAATGATGTATGAGGAGAGAGTATATAGGGAGAGAATGTAATCTCATCCCTGTAATATCGTTTTTAGCTGTTCTGTGCCTGTAATGAATTCGAGTTCATTCTCTGACTCAAAGTTATAAATAATATTATGTAGTAAAGGACTGTATTGATAAAAGGTAGTAACACGATGAATGAGTAATGGATCATGATGAGAAATAAGTGTACTGTACTGTTCATATACAGATGTAGTAAACTCATCTCCGAAATCATAATATAGTCCTGCAAAATCAAAAGCAGGATCGCCAATTTGCGCATCACCAAAATCGATAACACCTGAAATGCTTTTGTTATGCTTGTTAAATAAAATGTGATGATGAGTAAAATCAGCGTGAATGATTGTGTTTTGAAAAGTGGATGTAGCTAAACATGCAAAGAAATTTTCAAATAAGCGATTTAAGGCTAGTTTCTGTAATGAAGTAAGGCTAGTAGTGAGATATTGGTTTAATTTTGTTTGTAGCTCTTTCCAGTAGGTACATGTTTTTTCAATAGGGAAACATAGCGTTGTAACTTGGTGTAAAGGAATACTATGTAGTACCGCAAGGAAAGTAGCTAATTGTGTAATAATTGCTTTCAGCTCTGTATCCTCCAGCGTGGCAACTGTTTCTGTTTTTAATGGTTCACCATGAATGAGAGTATAGTAACTACAAAGAGGAACCTCATCAGATTCATTTTTATAAATTAGGTGATATTGTGGAACTTCGATTTCTTGTAGTGATTGAGTGAGAATTGCGCATAGTTCTTTTTCTAACGGAATTCGCATCGCATATTCCTGTTTTCGCGGGAAACGAAACAGTAGCTCATCATTTACTATAACTGCTACATTATCCCATCCTTCTTCATTTTGTTTATATGAATGTATAGAAAGATTAGGCAAAGCTTCTTTTATATAATGTTTGTAAGAGTCCATAATTGTTCCTCGTTTCTGAGTTAAGTTATTCTATTTTATGATATCAGAATTTTCTTTCTATATGTTAAAATATATCTATTATTATGAAGAAGGGCGGGAGTATTACGAAAAAAAGACTGTTAATCATTTCTCTATGTATCGCTTTTGTATTGTTTTGGTCATATAAAGAGGAGGTTTTTGCTACCTTTAAACCGATTGATCAGTACGAGTTAAATAAGGAATTAAAGAACAAAAGTATAGAAAATTTAACTCATAATGAAATGAAAAAGGTAGGAGAGCATTTTGTGACTGAACAACTATCAGTGTTTGAGTTTAATAATAAAGAAGATGTGAAACGAAAAGGTGAAGAACTATTTTTAAATAGAGGGTATGAACAATTAATGGGAAATTATTATCCAAATCGTTTTCGAGATTTAGAGTATAAATTTACAAGCGAGGAGATACGTGAAGAGACCAATGAGAGTTTTCTTTATCAAGCTGTAGCGTACGTTGCGGGTACTGAAAATGATAAGAGTAAGAGAGGCGAAATGAAATTGAATTATGAAGTGAAAATTGTAAAGGTTAATAATAGATTTATGGTGCTAGAACAAAAGCAGCGCGTACAATAAAGGAAATTCATTGCTCAATAGATCATTTGGGGGTGTACTACTTAATGCGGAATAAAAAGGCCCTCAAGGAATAAAGGGCCTTTAAAGATTTTCATTTTGTTGACCAAGTTCTTTTTGAGCAATATATAAATTCCCTTGCTCGACTTGTTTAAGAGTATGAACAGAATCTCCTGCATATCCTTTTTGTGTTTTAACAGTTCTTTTTGAACGATTGGAATCTTGTTTCTTCATATAATAGGCCACCTTTCATCAAAAATAAACGAAAATGATAAGTATGAGTAATACAGCAGCGAAAATGGTAATGCCCATTAAAAACGAAGTGTTTTTATATTTAGGTGGCTTATGTACATCTTGCCGATATCCAGGTGAAATTTCAGGGGCAAATTCTTCATCGAATGATTGCTTTTTTTCTTTGTCGTCCATATGTACCCACCTTTCTTTTTCATTATATTATACGTTACAAGAAAAAATATGCATAAAGAAAACAGCCGCTTTATTATTAGCGGCTGTTTTGTGTTGTATATTTTCGTTGTACTTGAAAGAGACGGATAAGTAGGAAGGCAGCGCCAAATGCTAGACCGATAATAAGACCGATCCAATAGCCTTTCGCGGCCCATTCTGTATACGTCGCTAATATGTAACCTAGTGGTAGACCTATTATCCAATAAGCAATTAAAGTCATAATTAGAGCAACATTTACATCTTTATAACCACGCAAAGCTCCTTGTACAGGGGTTGCAATTGCATCTGAAATTTGAAATAAAATTGCAAAGATAAGAAATTCTTTTGCTAAATGATGAACTTTTGCATCTGTCGTATAAATAGAAGCAATTTGATCATCAAAGAAGTAGAGAAGAATCGAATATAATAAAGCAAAGGCAAGGGCTAATCCAATTCCAATCAATCCGTATTGTTTTGCATTATCGTAACGTTTTGCTCCAACTTCGAATCCGACCGCAATAGTCATTGCCATTGCTAAACTTAGCGGAGTCATATATAACAAGGAAGCAAAGTTCATAGCTGCTTGGTGAGCTGCAATAGTTGTCGTACTAAAATTACTCATCATGAGCGTTACCGCAGCGAAAATACTCGTTTCAAAAAAGATAGCAAATCCGATAGGGACGCCAAGTTTTAAGAATGCTTTCCAACTCGAAAGAGAAGGTCGGTATAATTGTTTGAAAATGTTGAAAGAGGCAAAAGGCTCTTTCGTCTGAATAATAATGACTGTAATAATTAAAATGCACCAATATGTTGCAGTGGAAGCAATTGCTGCTCCGACACCACCAAGCTTTGGGAAACCGAAGTTACCAAAAATTAATAGGTAATTTAATATTACGTTAATTGGTAATGATAATAATGTAATAATCATCGTTGTTCGAGTTTTTCCTAATGCATCAATAAATCCACGTAAAACAGTGTAAGTGAATAAAGGTATAATTCCTATTGCGATAATACTTAAAAATTGCGCTGCAATACGTTCCACAGGTTCTTCTAAGCGCATGCCATTTAAAATAGGTGAAACGACGAAAAAACCGATGAGGATAACAACGAAGCTAGCACAAATTGCTAAATAAACTGCTTGTATGACAACGTGGGGAACGTCCTCTTTTTTCTTGGATCCAACGAGCTGTGCAACAATGGGAGTAGTAGCCATTAAAATTCCTGTTAACCCCGTACTAACTGGAATCCATATACTTGTTCCAATTGCAACACCTGCTAAATCAGTTGGACTTGCATGTCCTGACATCGTTGTATCAAAAAAACTCATCGCAAATAATGACATTTGTGTTACGAAAATCGGAAAAAATAGTAATACAAATTGCTTTAACTTTTGTGAGAATGAAGTAGTTTCTTTCATAAAATCCCCTTTCCGTATAAAAAAACAAACTCTTACTATCATACAATTTAATCAAAGATTAGAAAAGAAATACGCGCCTATAACATATGAAGCCAATAAAAAAAGGATGCACTTTGAAAAGGGATAAGGTATTATGATAAGGTGTGAAAAAATTACATATTATTTGTTATTAAGGAGGCACTACTTGTGGCTGATTGGTTAATTGGTTTAATCATGGGTGCTGTTGAAGGGTTAACAGAGTTTCTACCAGTATCATCAACAGGACATATGATTTTAACAGGACATTTAATTGGATTTGACGATGAGAGAGCGAAAGTTTTTGAAGTTGTTATCCAATTGGGATCGATTTTAGCAGTTGTTGTTATATTTTGGAAGCGTCTATGGTCGTTAGTTGGAATAGGTAAAGTAACAGACGGACCATCGTTAAATTTATTACATATTATTATCGGGATGATTCCTGCTGGGATACTTGGCGTGTTATTCCATAGCACTATTAAAGAGGTTTTATTTGGTCCAGGACCAGTTGTTATTAGCTTAGTAGCCGGTGGTATTTTAATGATTGTTGCTGAGAAGTTTTCGAAACCAAGTACAGCAAGAACGTTAGATGAAATCACATATAAACAGGCATTTACAATTGGAATGTTTCAATGTTTAGCTCTTTGGCCAGGATTTTCTCGTTCTGGTTCTACAATCAGTGGTGGTTTATTAGCTCGCGTGTCGCATACAGCGGCAGCTGAATATACGTTCATTTTAGCGGTACCGATGATGGTAGCTGCAAGTGGATTAGATTTAATTAAAAGCTGGGATGTATTAAGCTCAGCAGATATAACGCTATTTGTAACAGGATTTGTAACTGCATTCGTTGTTGCGATGCTTGCAATTGTTTCATTCTTGAAATTATTATCTCGTGTGAAACTAACACCGTTCGCTTATTATCGTTTCATTTTAGCTGCGGTATTCTATTTCTTCATTATGTAATAAAAAAACCTGCCGAGCTCGGCAGGTTTTTTTATTTTACTATTTTTTCCACCATATTTTCCATTACATGCTCCCAAAGAGAAGTATCATCAGCTAATGTAGCACGGAAATTAGCATACATTTCTTTTTGTTTTTCTTCGAATGTTGGATCTTCTTTTTCGGGTAATGTAGCGCGCATTGAAGTTACTAATTCTTGTACTTTTGGAGCGCGTGGTCCAAAGACGGCTTGTTCATTTCCATCTTTATCAATGAAAATAAAGATTGGAATCGCACGTGCTGTTCCATTTGTTAAATATTGATCCATTAATTCTAAGTTTTCGTCGCGAATTAATAAACTCATTTCAATATTTGCAACTTCAGAAATTCGTTTCATAACAGGTACGCATAAAAGAGCATCGCCACACCAATCAGCAGTTAATACGATAACACGCCAGCCGTCATTTTGACGTTCTTCTAATACAGGAAGTAATTCATTTGGAATTAAAAAGTTATTGTAAATGTGTAGTAGCTCGTATTGGTTTACTTGCATTTCATTCACATATGTATCAAAGGACATACCTTTATCAGCCCATTGTTGTAAGTTCATAATTAACACCTCTTTAGTAAGATTTGCTTTCATTGTACCAATTTTTATATAGAAAAGCTTGTATTCTTACTCTTTCTCGTCACTTAATAACTTATTTAAGAGGAAAAAGAATAGTACGACACATAATTCAGCTATGTTGGACATTTGTACGCTTTCTATCCAATCATCAGCAGTATGAATGACGAACCAATCTAGTGTAATTTCAATGAATGAGAAAAGAGTAATAGAAATCCAATTTGGCATGTTTTGTGTCAGTGGATATAGCAGCGCTTTGAAGAAACTGAAGATGAAAAATGTAATATTGTCTAAGAAAGTGATTAATAAAAAAAAGAGAAGTAACGCAATACGTGAACTATACTCTATACCTGTAATTTGAAAGATTCCTACATATACAAAAAATATAAATGCAAAAATTATAATGAGAAAAAGAGCAATAATACTAATGATAATCGTTTTATCTTTTAGGCTGAGATTTGGGAATTTCTCCTTCTCATGCATTAAGATACCCCCTTTTTCTGGAAGTTAACTTCATTTTATCATGAAATACATATTAAAAAACTACGAATTATGGGAAAATAAGGTGACAAAAAGTAAGATTTCATGTAAAATTATTAATAAGGTTTTTATTTAACTAAATGAAATAAAAGGAGCTGTCAAAGTTGTCTCAAAATCGAGAGCAATTAATGGAAGAACTATCGACAAATGTGTTTGCTATGTTTCGCACATTGCGTAATGATATCGGAAAAATATTTGGTGGTTACATACCGTGGAATGAATTCATCGTCCTGAGAATATTAAATCGTACGAATAAAGAAATGGTATCGCGTGTAGCAAATGAATTAAATGTGTCGAATAGTCATATTACAGCTGTTACAGAAAAATTAATTAATAAAGGTTTTGTAACTCGTTCACGTTCTACATCAGATCGCCGAGTTGTGTATTTAGAGATTACAGAACAAGGGAAAGATTTAGTTGCGAAAATGGAAGATGCGAAAAAACAATATTTACAAGAAAGATTCTCTGCACTTTCAGAAGATGAAATGAATGTAATGATTTCAATTTCCAAAAAACTTATTTAAGTGATTATAAACAAGAAAACGCTTACGTGATGAAATAGAAGATCTTCCTTATATATGGGAGGTCTTCTTTCATGTGTAATAGATGTTAAAAAATAAAATGTGTATGAAAAAAGATAGAGCGCCATACTACTAATACAAGGAAGGGAGGGAGAAATATGACGAATCGTAACGGTAGTAAAGGGAGCGGTAATCAAGGATCACCAAAGTCCGGCCAGTTTAATCAGGAATTTAGCACTGAATTTGAAACTGGTAATGATAATAAAGGGAAAGAATATCGTTCTAAAAAAGGGAGTAAATCAAAAAAGGAGTGAAATTCATCACTCCTTTTTTGATTTAAGATGCTGCCGATTGATCCGTATTATATTTTTCTTCTGATTTTGCGACAATCATTGCGCAAATTGCATCACCAGAAATGTTTACAGCTGTTCTAGACATATCTAAAATACGGTCAATACCGATAATTAAAGCGATACCTTCTACTGGTAGATTTACTTGATTTAAAACCATTGTAAGCATTACAAGTCCAACACCAGGTACACCAGCAGTACCGATACTAGCTAGTACAGCAGTTAATACGACCATAGCTAATTGCGGTAATGTAAGTTCAACTCCGTATACTTGAGCGATAAATACAGTGGCTACCCCTTGCATAATGGCAGTACCATCCATATTAATAGTTGCCCCTAGTGGTTGTACAAATGAGCTTATCGCTTTTGGAACGCCAAGCTTATCTTGTGCTGTTTTCATTGCAAATGGAAGCGATGCATTAGAGCTAGATGTACTAAATCCAATTGCCATTACTGGTCCGAAATGTTTAAAGAAACGAACAATACTTTCTTTTGCTAATACCTTTAATAAGCCGCCATATACAAAGACCCCGTGAATAATGAGTACTAACATAACGACAATCATATACTTGAACATCGCAGCGACGCCTGCAAGCCCCATTTTACCAACGGATGAAGCGAGCAAACCGAATGTTCCAATTGGGGCTAATTTCATAACGAGATTAACAAGATACATCATTAATTCGTTGCCCTGTTCAAGTAATGAATGGATACCTTGAACTCGTTTTCCTAAAATAGCTATACCGAGTCCAATCAATACGGCAAAGGCAATGATTTGTAACATGTTTCCGTCAGCCATCGCTTTTGCTGGGTTATCTGGTACGATATTTAGCAATGTGTCGACGAAAGATGTTTCAGTTTTTGCACCTTCATACTTAAGACCTTCTGTTTTAAAATTACCGCCAGCTCCTGGTTTTATAATAAGTGCAAATGTAACCGCTATAGAGATGGCAACCGCAGTTGTTACGAGAAAGAATGAAATTGATTTTAAACCGATTCTTCCAAGTTGTTTCGGATCTCCAAGGCCGGCAGCACCAAGTACGATAGAAATGAACACAACAGGAACAACTAGCATTTTAATAAGTCGAATAAACAATTGACCAATTGGGTTGAACACAAATTGATTTAGTGGCTCAAAGATAGATGGAGCAGCTAAATTTAGAGTGAGTCCAACAACTAGACCTAGAAATAATGCGATTAAGATTGCTTTTGTTTGTTTCAATAAAATCCCCCCTTTTGTTTTTGCGAAATTTCTTTCTAAAGTAATTATACCGAAAAAATACCTGATTTGACAATATTTTCTGAATTTTTCGTTTTTGTTTAAGTGTAGATAGACTGATTTTGTGTTTGGAAAATATAATAGACCATCACATAGGATGGTCTAGGGAAGGGGACAATTTATGTCAATTTAATTAGGGATGGAAGTTGCTTTAAGACACTGGGGAATGTCTTATAAATTAGGGAGGAACAACTTCGATACATATACTATAAAAGGTAG
>NZ_JAKUEU010000010.1:0-103538 GCF_022663075.1 Bacillus cereus group sp. BfR-BA-01441 | reverse complement strand
TGCGAAAAAAACATTTACAGCTCAAGAAATAGCTGATGAATTTAATATTTCCGTTCGTACGGTTCATAGATACATTTTAGATTTAAGTGATATGGGGTTGCCCATTTACGCAGAACAAGGTCGTAACGGCGGCTATAAAGTATTAACGAATAGAGTAATTCCGCCTATTTTATTTACGGAAGAAGAAGCAGTCTCTATCTTTTTTGCTTTTCAATCTTTAAGTTACTATCGCGACTTACCTTTTAACACAGAAATCAATTCCGTTACACATAAACTGTATAGCTCCCTACAACATGATGCGAAAGTGAAAGTTGATAAAATACGTTCTTACATCGCTTTTTGGAATCCGAAGCGCACAATTGATACACCTCTTTTAAACGAAGTGTTAACCGCGGCTATTGAAAATAAAAATTTACACTTTCAATACGAATCTAAATCGGGGTTAAAAACAAAACATGTTCATCCTATCGGTGTATATGCTCATGACGGGCTATGGTACTTACCGTCCTATGACTATGGCAGGAAAAAAGTATTACTGTATCGCATCGATCGTATTCTTTCCATATTATCAACGGAAGAAAATGAGGATACATTCATGAATTTAGAAGAGTGGTTTGCCTCTAACTCTAACGTAGTACACATCCCTACTCAGTTACATGTTTTACTGACAACAGAAGGCGTACGCCAATGTAAAAGCGTCCCTTATCTTGAGGAATTCGTTATAATAAACGAGGATGGGACAGGATATATAAATTCAACAATTGATAAAGGAGAAATCAATTTTATTACCCCTTTATTTTATAGACTCGGAAAAAATGCAAAAGTTTTAGAACCGACAGAATTGATAGATGGTTTACGTATACGTGCGAAAGAAATTTTACATATGTATGGAGACGAAAAAAGCTGCTAAATATAAGCAGCTTTTTCGTCGATTTGTTTCTATTATTTTGATTGTTGACGAATATCGAACCACCAACGATTTTTCTCATTCATATTCTCATTGCCACTAAACCCACTGTAACGGAAAGCATCAAGGAAGATTGAATCTAGCTTATCCTCATCTACAAAATAACCTAAGTTAACCTTCACCGTTTGTCCTGGTGTGATACTGCCAATATTGTAAAAGCTTTTCCCTTCTCCGTGAGGTTCTAAATAATCAACTTCGCCCGTCATAATATTTTTTTCTGTAATTCCATCTCTTTCAGCGTAATTCCATACATTCCCCTTACTTTTAAGCACTTGTATGGATGGATGCATATAGATTTCTTCTGTCGCCTGTTTACCTATATTTTTCACTGTTGTTGTCAGGTAGACAAATTTAGGATGAATTAATTTTGATTCTACTAATTGATCAATTGAATCTTTACCATTTCCAACTTTATATTCATCCCGTCTATATGGTATCAATTGTCCAGCTTGATCCAAAGCCTGATTCCTACTTAGTATTCCTAAGCCCAGTTCATTAAAGTTTTCTTGTTTAAAATCTTTGATTGAATCAAAAACTTCAACCTTTTCTATCACATATTCAATTTTGCTGTTATCCATGATAATCGTTACTGGAACTTTTTGTCCTATATGAAATAGTCGTTTACTATCTTTTTTCAAAGGAATCACCTTAGTTTTTTTAGGCTTACTTTCGTCGCTAAAATACTTTTTATCATAATCTGTTATATGTGATGCCTTTTCTTTTGACGTAGGCTCAAGTGAAATACTCCCTAACACATCCACCATTTGTTCTTCATTTATATCGTTTCCAATATAACTTTGTAACATGATCCCTTCTTCCTCAAAGAATAGAAAAACTACCCTGTCCATCATTAAATCTTTGTTACCAGTTTCTCTATGGACAATTACTGCCTTCTTACCATTTATCTCTTTTTCTTCATAACTTTTCGAGTACAGAGTTGGAAAATCTGAATTTCCCCCTACTCTCCAAAGAACGAATGAAAAGCCTCCATTTGCATAGTTATCTTTAAATGAATATTTCATAGCAGAGTCATCAATTGCTTCCATATTTTCTGGCAATTTACCAACCTTCAACTTATACCACTGATCACTCTTTTTCGAATCCTTATTTGTTAAGGAAACATTTACTTCATAATTTTGTTTTTGAACAATCATATTATAGACTTTTACTGCACCAAAAACGGTTGTCGGCATACCAATCAATAAGCAGGCAGCAGCGATTAACATACGATGTCTTTTACTCTTTTTCTGTGGTCGCTCGCCCTTCAGCTTCATTTCCTCCATAAACAATTTCTTTTTGCGCGTATATGTATGTGAAAATTCATGTTGTTCTTCGAGTTTATCAAAATCATCTAAAGCAATTTTTTCAGCAAGTTCATATATTTCTTTGGAGTTCTTTGAATTCGTCATGTTGTATACCTCCTATCATATTTTGGACTCGTTTTCGAGCACGCTCAAACTGCTTGCGGACATTGGCCTCCGTTATCCCCATGACACTTGAAATTTCTTGATACGTTAAGTTATAGAAGACTTTATACTTAAACACCTGTCTATTAGACTCATTTAACTCTTTTAACAATGCATCAATTTGAAACTCGGACATTACACGTTTTTCCCACTTTTCAATATTTTCATCTACTGTTTCTGTTGATTCTCTTTCATATTCTTCTAAAAATGTTTCATGTCGTCTATTTTTCCGATAGCTATCAATCGCCTTGTTTTTCGCAACCCTCAAAATGTAGCGTTTAAGCTCTTCAATACTCAAGCTATGGAGCTTTTCCAAGTTCTTATAAAGAGTAATAAACGTCTCTTGAACCGAATCTTCGGCCTGCTGAATATTATTTAAAATAGAATACGCTACATAATAAATCTTTTGTTCATACAACTCATATAGCTCTTCCATCTTTTCATAATCGTTGTTTGTAACTTTCATATAATTCCTCCTCTCACTCTATATAACGAATGAGCGCTATACTTTGTGACACTACAAAATCTTTTTATAGATAAAATTTAATAATAGAATAAGCAAAAGCCCAATTTCTCTATTGTAACTGAGAAATTGGGCTTTTTAATATTAGAATTTTCCTGACTGTATCTCTAAGAAAAATTCTTTTACACCTTTTCAATATGCAGTATTTGCTCTATCGCTTCTTTTAACAAATTCTTTGTCTCTTCAAAGTTATGATTCTTCTTTTCCTCCGGTTGCACCGTATAAAACTCAGCAAACGAACGCTCTTTATATCTTGGTACGACATGCATATGGTAATGTGTTAACTCGTTAAATACTCTACCATTTTGACAAACTGTAATTCCATCTGGTTTATATAATGCCTTAATCGCTTTTGCAATCAGCTTAGAAGCATCCATAATTGAGCAACATCATCTAATTCGTCTACTTCTACAACATGCTGCTTTGGCACAATTAAAGTATGTCCTGGGTAGAAAGGCGCATGATCTAAAAAGCAAGTTACATAATCATCTTCATATACTTTATATATTTTTTTCTCTTCGTTTGCTAATTTACAACCTAAACAGCCCACTACACTTCCCCCTCTTTCTAAAAACATAAAAACGTGAGAATACGGCTCTCACGTTTTTATGTTTCATTTTATTAGTTCAATTGTTTCCGTAACCTTTATACTATCTTTTACAGATTGAACAATCGTACAATTTTTCACTGCAAGTTGCAGCGCCTTGTCCAGCTGCTCTTCTGTAATGTTTTCTGCTTTAATTTTATAGTGCAAATGAACACTTTCAACTGGCTTCGATAAAGCTTCACTTCTACCAATTTCAGTTTCGATTGTAAACGTATCATATGTAATACGTTTCTTTTCTAAAATTGTTCGAAAGACAATTGCACTACATCCTGCGATAGAAGAAATGAGTAATTGTAACGGTGAATACCCGTTTTCTTTTCCAATCGCTAATTGACCATACGATAAATCTGCTTCTATATCATCGTGTTTGATTGTTAGTTTCATTTGTTTTTTCCATCTCCACTTTCATCGGTTTCTGCCGTTTCTTACTAATATAATAATATATATAGCAGAAAATGATAAATGGAATACCACAGTATAACGCCATTCTTTGTTCAGGAATAAACGCTAAACTAATAACAACAATGCTATTTGTAATTAAGGCTAAAATCGGGACAATTGGGTATAGTGGTGTTCTATACTTTAAGTCCTCTAACTTTCCTCCACCTTTTATATACTGACTTCTAAAGCGAAGTTGCGATAGAGCAATAATGATCCAACTTGAAACAGCCGATAAACCAGCTATCGATAATAAATACATGTATACTGTATCTTCTGCAAGGAAACTTGTGAATAGAGATAATCCAGCTACCGCAATCGTTACGACTAGCGCTGTAATTGGAATACCACGCTTATTTACTTTCTGGAAGGAAGTTGGTGCCATTCCCTCATTTGCAAGTGACCATAGTATACGCGTCGCTGCATATAATCCAGAGTTCGCTACAGATAATAACGCAGTAATAATAACGAAGTTCATAATATCAGCTGCGTATGGAATACCAATTTTATCAAATACGACTACGAATGGACTTTCAATTACGCCTGCTTCTTTCCAAGAAATTAATCCTACTAAAATCGTCATTGTTAAAATGAAGAATAACATAATGCGCCATACTGTATTACGGATTGCACGTGGAATTGTTTTTTCTGGATTTTCACTTTCTCCCGCTGCAATTCCGATTAACTCTGTTCCTTGGAACGAGAAGTTAACTGTAATCATTGTAAGTAATACGGCAGCTAGTCCATTCGGGAAAAGTCCACCATCGCTTACAAAGTTAGAGAAAAGAGGTGCTGCTTCTTTTCCGTCATATGATATAAATCCTAATAATGCACTACCACCAAGCACAACAAATGCAAGAATTGTAATTACTTTAATACTAGAGAACCAAAATTCTAATTCGGCATAACTTTTCGCCGAAATTGCGTTTGAAGCATATAAAATAACACCGAATACAAGGCACCATACCCAAACATCAACATTTGGAAACCATCTTTTCATCATTAAACCGATTGACGTTAATTCTAGACCCACTGTTACTGCCCAGCCGAGCCAGTATAACCAGCCAATCATAAAGCCCGTTCCTGGTCCAATAAACTTCGTCGCATACTTTTGGAAAGATCCTGAAACCGGCATCGCTACCGTTAACTCTCCAAGACAAAGCATTGTTAAATACATAATAAATCCGCCTACTAAATATGAAAGGATGGCTCCCCCTGGTCCAGCCTGATTAATGGTGTAACCTGAACCTAAGAAGAAACCAGTTCCGATTACACCACCAAGTGCGATCATAAATAAATGTCTACTCTTCATCGTACGATGTAATTTCTCATTCGTTGGTTGCTGCATCTAAATCCTCCCCCTACCATACCCCTATATCCTGTTAAAATTTTCTGATAATAAAAATATACACGAAAGCGATTACATTTTCTATATAAAATTAAAACTTTTCTGATAAAACAATATAAAAATCGAATTATTGCAAGATTCAGATTCTATTTAGAGGAAAATAAGGAGAAACAAGGAAAAAACCCTTACATATATTGTAAGAGTCAACGGAGTTCTAATCTTCTCGATAAAATTGATAAACTATAATTTACGATAAAGTACATACAAGCTACTACTATAAACGTCGGAATCATGTAATTCACATTTTGCCCGCTAATAATTTGAGCATTATGCATAAGCTCAGGGAGTGATATAACAACCGCTAGCGACGTATCCTTCAGCAATGAAATAAATTGACTGACAAGCGGCGGAACCATTCTCCTTAATGCTTGTGGCAAAATAATATGCCAAAGCGCTTGAACATACGTTAATCCCGAAGATCTTGCAGCTTCAACCTGCCCTTTTTCAATAGACAATAGACCACTTCTAACAATTTCAGATATCATTGCTGCCTCAAATATTGTTAAAGCAACAATTGCAGCTGTTATAATTTCTAATTTCAAGCCTGCTTCTGGAAGTGCAAAATACGTGAAAAATATAATTAACAGTAGTGGTAAGTTTCGAATCACTTCAACTATAACTCCTAATACTTGTGAGACGACAGGTATTTTCGTGTAGCGCAATATACCGATTACACTTCCAATAATAAAACTAAGTACAATTGCTATGAGCGCTACCTCTAATGTTATAAGTAATCCTTTTAATAAAAATAGAATATGATCTCCTGTAATTGCTCCCTTGAAATCCATTTACACCGCCTCCTTTGCTAAGCGTTTTTCTAAATAACGCACTAGCATACTGAGCGGAATTGTTAATATTAAATAAAACATCCCGACAAATATATAAACATCAAACGTAACAAACGTCTTCGTTGAAATTAAATCTCCTTGATACATTAAATCAGCACCAGCAATAATTCCAAGTATTGAAGAGTTTTTAACTAAATTGAGAAACTGGTTTCCTAAAGGGGGAATTACAATTTTCACTGCTTGGGGTAAGACAACATAATACATCGCCTGCACATACGTTAGCCCTGAAGAGCGAGCAGCTTCCATCTGCCCTTTCGCAACTGATAAAATACCAGCGCGAATTACTTCTGCAATAAAAGCTGCCGTATATACCGTAAGCGTAACTGTTCCTGCTACAAAACCATTTAAAGTAATTCCTATTACAGGTAAAGCAAAATAGAATATAAATGCAATTAATACAAGTGGAATATTTCTTACAAACTCCACAAAAGCTGATCCTATCCAATTTAAAATGCGAATAGGTGCAATACGCATTACTGCCAAAATTACTCCTAAAATAAAACTACCTATCAATGCAATTACACTAGACATAACTGTATATTTAAACCCTTCTAAATACATATCAATGTTATTCGTTAATATAGAAAAATCAGGCACATATTCTCCCCTCTTTCTTTACAAGAAGAGGATGAGTACTCTCATCCTCTCACTTTTACTATCTACTTTTCTGGTTTTTGTCCAATCCACTTCTCATATAATTTGTCATACTCCCCGCTTGCTTTCATGTCTTTAATTAAAGTATTAATCTCTTTCGTTAAATCATCTGCCCCTTTTTGCACTGCAATTCCATACGGTTCATCTGTGAAAATTTTTCCTACTACTTCATAATTAGAATCTTGTTTTGCCATTCCGTAAAGGATCGCATTATCTGTCGTTAACACATCACCTTTACCTGCCTTTAACGCTGTAAATGCCTCACTATAATTTTCAAACTCTAATACAGTCGCTTCTGGTGACTTTTGACGAATGTTATTTGTAGATGTTGATCCTTTTACAGCTAATACTTTAACGCCTTGTTTTATATCATCGACGCTCTTAATATTGCTTCCTTTTTTCACAAGTAACGATTGTCCTGCTTTAAAATATACATCTGAAAAATCCACTTCTTTTTTGCGTTCTTCCGTAATTGTCATTGTTGCAATAATTGCATCAATATCACCATTTTTCAGCATTGGAATGCGTGTTTTAGACGTTACTTCTTTCAGCTCTAGCTTCTTTTCATCTCCAAGAATCTTTTTCGCCAGTGCCTTGGCGACATCAACATCGAATCCTTCTACCTGCCCTGTTGAAGGATTTTTTAATCCAAATAAATTCGTATCATTCTTCACCCCAACTACTAATTTCCCTCGTTTCTTAATTTGCTCAACAGCCCCGCCTTGCTTCGTATTTGTTTCCTTTGCCTCATCTTTCTTACTTCCGCATCCAGCAACAACAAGCACGAATAAACATGAAAATACGATTAAAGTAAATAACTTTTTCATTTTAAGCATGAAATTCCTCCTCTAATGATTTAGCACCCGACTTAAAAATAAACGGGCTCTTTCTTGTTCAGGGTTTGCAAAAAAGTTCGCCGGTGTTGTATCTTCAATAATTTGGCCATCATCCATAAATAAGATCCTATCTGCTACCTCTCTAGCAAATCCCATTTCATGCGTGACAACGACCATTGTCATCCCTTCTTTAGCCAGTGCTTTCATAACATCAAGTACCTCTCCAATCATCTCTGGATCAAGAGCAGACGTAGGCTCATCGAATAGCATAATTTCCGGCTGCATTGCAAGTCCTCTAGCAATTGCCACCCGTTGCTGTTGTCCTCCGGATAATTGATGTGGATATACGTTAGCCTTCTCCGGGATTCCTACTTTCTCTAAATAAAACATTGCTGTTTTCTCTGCTTCTTCTTTGGAAACTTTATTTACTTTAATCGGTGCTAATGTAATATTTTGAAGAACCGTTTTATGTGGATATAAATAAAAATGTTGAAAGACCATCCCAATATTTCGCCGCAATTCATTCATGTCCGTTTTTTTATTGTGTACCTCTGTATTTTGTACAATTAATTCTCCATCTGTAATTGCCTCTAATTGATTTATACATCGAAGCAATGTACTTTTTCCTGATCCTGAAGGCCCGACAACTACCACCACTTCGCCTTTTTTCACTTGCATATTAATATTTTTCAAAACTTGAAAGCTACCATAATATTTATTTACATTACGAAATTCTATCAACATACTCCCCCTTCCCCTAACAATGCATGTACATTCTTTTTATATTCAAAAATAGGCAAAAAAATAACTTCCAGCCTCATTTTGTCCATAAAAAAAGCAAAGGCATTTTCCCTTTGCTTTTTCATTTCTATTCTATTAAGTTAAGATACTTCTTCTTTCTTATCTTTCCCGTATTCATGCTCCCAAAAATCAGCATTTTTAATTCCTAATGGCCCTGGATCGAATACTGGATCTTTTCCTTCTTTTTTCTGTTTTTCATAATCCTTTAATGCGACTAATGCAGGTTTTTGTAACAATAAAATCGCAATGATATTTACCCATGCCATAATTCCTACCCCAATGTCGCCTAAAGCCCAAGCCGTTGCTGCTGTTTTTATACAGCCGTAGAATACAGCTCCTAAAAATACAAACTTTAGTACCATGGACATCCAAGGGCGATCTTTATCACGATTTAAGTACGCGATATTCGTTTCTGCAATGTAATAATACGCCATAATTGTTGTAAACGCGAAGAATAATAACGAGATTGCAACGAAACCATTTCCAAATCCAGGGAAAACAGATTCTACCGCCGCCTGTGTATATCCTGGTCCTGGCTGAGCGCCGTTTAGTTTATTAACGATAAAGTTTTTTCCGCTTGCATCAAATACGTTATACATGCCTGTAATAATCATCATAAATGCTGTTGCTGAACAAACAAATAATGTATCAATGTAAACGGAAAATGCTTGTACTAAACCTTGCTTAGCTGGATGTGATACTTCGGCTGCAGCTGCTGCGTGTGGTCCAGTCCCTTGTCCTGCTTCATTGGAATAAATACCACGTTTTACCCCCCAAGAGATTGCTAAACCGATAATACCACCGAAAGCAGCTTCTAATGCAAATGCACTTCTTATAATTAACATAAATGCTTCTGGCAATTTTTCAATATTCATAGCAACAATGACGCAAGCTACTAAAATATAGCCTATTGCCATAAACGGTACGACAACTTGCGCTACGTTAACAATTCGCTTTACTCCACCGAAAATGATAAGAGCTAATACGACAACTAATATAGCCCCTGATACGGTAGTATTAATACCAAAAGCAGTTTCTAAACTTACAGCAATACTATTTGCTTGTACACCTGGTAGTAAAAGCCCCGTTGCAAGAATTGTCGCTGCAACGAATACTAAAGCATACCATTTCACACCTAAACCTTTTTCAATGTAATAAGCAGGTCCACCACGAAACTGCCCTTGATGTTTCGTCTTATATATTTGCGCGAGTGTTGATTCTACATAAGCTGATCCTGCTCCTAAAAAGGCTACTGCCCACATCCAAAATACAGCTCCTGGTCCACCGAATGCAACCGCTGTTGCTACCCCAGCGATATTCCCTGTTCCAACACGTCCTGATAACGAAAGTGCTAACGCTTGGAATGAAGAAACACCAGCTTCTGATTTTCCCCCTTGAAATGTCAGCTTCACCATTTCTCCTACATGTCTTACTTGTAAAAACTTCGTTCGAATAGAAAAATATAAACCTACTCCTAAACATAAATAAACAAGTGCTGGACTCCAAACAATATTATTTAACCAATTTACGAAAGCTTCCAACATTCCCCCTCCTTTTTATAAAGAATATTCAGAATATATATAAAATTATAAATGTATACCGAATCTAGGACAATATTATTTTAATAAAGTAAACATATTTTTGTATAAAAAAACAAAGTATATATTTGTTTTATATACTTTGTTTTGAACTAAATGTATTATATATTCACAATTGCTTCTCTTTTAATAATTCTTTCGTATAGCTCTTCTGATAATTTCAAGAAGTTATCAGGCATATCTTTCCCTTTAAACTTCTTTTGAAGCGTTCCATATAAACCTATATCACGTAAACGTAAAAATAGTGGTAACGATTCATACCAACTATCCGCCAGCCTGTGCTCATACTCATATCCTTTTCGTAACACTTGTAACTGTTTACGAGCAAAATCTGTCTTCTCTTCTGCTGTCCACGGTGTAAATAGAACAGAGTAGTATAAAACCATCGCTAAATCATGTATAAAGTAATTATAAGCAGCATCATCAAAATCAAAGATTGTTAGCTCTTTACCATCATAATGAAAATTACCTTGATGAATATCACCGTGCATAAGACCGAACGTTTCTCTTTCAACTGGAAGAGCCTTAATTTCATCCATTAATACCGCTGCAATCTCTTTCACTTGACCATCTTCTAATTCATTAACAATTCCACTTTCGTCTTCTTCCCACGTATCACGGTAGTCTGTTTTAGGATAATCCATTGTAAGGCGATGCAGTTGCCCAATCGCTTTTCCCCACGCTTCAAAATAAGCATCTCCCCAATAAGGCGATTCTGCTCCTTTTACTTGCTCACCTTTTGCATATATAAATAAAGAAGCGAAAAAGAAAGTCCCATCCTCTGCTACGATTTCTTCTACGAGATTTCGAGACGTTGAATAAAGAGGTCCTGCTACCTTTGCCCCATTCTCCGCAACATATCGTAAAAAATCTAGTTCAGCCTCTACCTCTTGTTTAGAACGATGAGAAGAATGTGTTAAACGTAATACATAATCTTCATCATTATCACCCTTCGCCTTAAAAATATAATTCTCAAAATCTCCAAGTGGCTTTTCTTCTACTGTTACATGAAACAAATTCGCTGCTCTTTTTAAAATCTCTTTCGTAAAAACACGTTCTACAGCTATTTCCATATATATCCCTCCTATATATCTTCTTAATTCGACACAAATGTTAGAAGTACTGCTATGAATAATCTAAAAACAAAAAAGGTTGATTCACTAAATCAACCTTTACATTATTAAAAGTTTTATTTATCAATTCTTCATCAATTGATTCTCGTATATAACATTTATTTTTATTTCTCTTCACCTTTTGTCTGCATTGAATTGAAAGTCCAATTTAATTTTAATGAATCTCCTTGAAATACATTTTGCTCTGCATTATTATCTACAAATGTGAACATTACATAGAAAGTATCATCATCACCAGGAGCAAGTCCATTTCCTTCTCGGTCTACAACACCTTTTTGTACAAGATCAGGAATACTTCCATTTTGCGTAGATACCTTTAATTCAGATAATGTAGTAGACCAAATTGGAACCTCATTTTTATCCAAATTCCACAAGAAATCAACACGGATATGATCACCAAAATCAGCATTTCCATTATCTCCTTTAGCATCGATTACACTGTAATCTGTCAGGAGTTTCACATCTCCTATTGCTAAAGTTCCTTTGTTTACTAATTGAAAACCACGCTCCATTTCATCACCTGGTTTAATATTATCGACATTAATAACAACTTCAGGGTTCACACTCAAATCTAAAGTACCCGCTGCAAAAGTGTTTTGTGACACTTCCTTATCACTAAAATACGCATATGTTCCCCCGCCAATTAAAGATAAGCCAAGTGCTGCAGTTACAACACCCATACAAAGTTTTTTCTTAATACTCATTTCACAAGTCCCCCTATTTTTAAAGTTCAAACTACAAACCTTATTTCCATCCCACAAAATAATTTAAGCAACTACCTTGTCCCACAGCGAAAGTGAACCAAATTTAAACTAGTTACTTCATATATCAAAACGACTATTACTTTTAAAATAACCGGTAATGTTACCGTAAATCATTACCGGTTATTTGTTAGCCAATCTCATTTCATTTACTATTCATTGTCTGATTGCATTATTTACTCTAGAAGTTTGCCCACTTATTTTTTTGGTTCTAAGCCAATAGAGCGTAAGATTTTATCTAATGTCACTGGACCTACATTTTCTTTCGGTTTTTGATTTTCTTTAGCATCTGGACTCTTTTTCAAGAAGTTTTTCTCAATAAAACGAATATCTGTTTCATCTACAACACCATCTTGATTTATATCTCCATCTTTTACAGATACTTTTCCTTTTCCATACGATAAAGCTGCTATTCTAGCATCTTGAATGTCTACCATTTTATCTCCATTTACATCACCTGCAAGGTTATCATCCATGTCAACTCTAAAGTTTTGTCCCACTAATTCACCGTCTTGCACCTTCCCTATTTTTGTTGTTAATTTACTATTTAAATGACCTGGCATTTCTACGAAAATATCATATTCTTTATCGCTTACTGGGACACTATGAATTTCAAATTGCCCGTTATCACCAATCGTTCCTGTATATTTCTTTCCATCCTTGCCAACTGCGTACACTTTTGCTCCTAGTTTTGTATAGTCTTTCTTACCTAAATACCCCTCTTCATTCAAGAACGCTTCCGGGCCAATATACCCTGTAATCGTTGAATGTTTCGAAACAATAGCAAAAGATTTATCTTTAAACGCAGGAATCTCAATGCCTTCTGATGCAACAGCTTTTGTATAAGAGAACTTCTCTACTCCAAATGCAGTTAAATCATTAAAGTATTCATCGTTCGTCATCTCGAATGTAACATCTAAAAATGGTGTATCTCCATCTAATCCTTTAAATTCTTTTCCTTCTAATGATGCCCCAACTTTCACCTTGTTTTCCCAAGCTCCTTCTTCACTTATCTTCGGATCTTCTAATTTAAGGTTCAGTCCATGTTGTTTTACATATTCCGTAAGTGCTGGATTTGGTTTCACATCTGTAAATTTAAAGAGCTGCTTGTAATAAGGAATTTCAAATGTACCTGACATAAGCTGTTTTACATTATTAAGATTCAAAGTTAATGTAATTTTCTCTCCTAATTTGATTTTATCTTTGTCATAACTTGGAACAGCGTATTCTGTCTCTTCCTTTACAAAGACGTAATCTTTATATCCAGTTGCCATATTCCCTGCAGTTGCAAGATCATATCCAAATAATTTTAAATTTAACGGCTCGTTTATTTCCTCTGGAAGTACTCCAAATTTAAAATCACCATTTGCTTCAATTGTATTCAGCCAACCTGATGGAAAGGCTGAGTTTTGATAATATACAATTTGGTTCGCTTTTTGATCATACTGCAAGCCTTTTGCCTTCAATGCATCTACTGTAGAATCATAAATATTACCATGCACCCATAATGCACGTTGGCCGTCTTCTTCTTTAAACATAGAATCATTGACTTCATGTATACCAGGTTGTACATCCTTAAATTTCATTTCCGGTATAACATTATCAATGATAATGCTATCGCCTTTTGTATACGATTTTCCTTCTTTATCATATCCAACGAAGTTCAATTCGTAATCTCCATCAGGCAACATAACAGGTTTATCCCCAATTGGATGAACTGGATCTCCTGTGAATGGAAGTACATACCCTCCCATACCAGAAAACATCATATATTCAATATTCGGTGTTAGACTACTTGCATTAAGTGTACCAACGACTCCTAATGCCTTTCCTGTCTTTCGGTCCTTCACAACTGCATCAATAGTTTCAAGAGGACTATTTAGTTTAAATGTCAAAGGCGAACTTGGTCTCTCCATAAACGGATGGAATTTAGATGCATCTGTTGCCATTGCATCTCTCAGTAAATCTACAGACGCAATCCCTTTTTCTGTGAATTTAACTGCAAATGGTACTTGATATACTTCTTTTTCATTGTTTTTATTTGAAATATGAATATAGCCCTCATATCTACCAAATTCAGCGTTTTCTGGAATGATAATTTCAGGGCTAATTTCCTCTGATGTACTAGGAGCTACTTTAATAGAATCTGGTACATTTAGCTTCACACCATTCTTCGCTGCATCTTGCACACCTACACTTGTAGATGAAAACTCTACTTCTAATTTAAACTCTTTTCCATCAGTTTTACTGCTGTTCTTAATTAAGACTTTTCGACTATCTTTAATAGGCCCATTTTCAATTTGATTTTTATACCCAAACGCAATAGAACCTGTTTTTTCTTCAATTTCTACTTCTTCATCATCTACAACGTTTGATGTTTTATCGATAACCTCGATAGATGTATCTGCATGAACTGCACGATATGCATCAATTCGTCCAGAGCCCACCTCAAATACAGAACGCTCTTCTTTTAGGTCAACTGCGGTATTCATAAGTGCTTCTTTTACTTCAAATGGACTATAGTTTGGATGTTCTTGTAAAATAAGTGCCG
Source organism: Bacillus cereus group sp. BfR-BA-01441 (assembly GCF_022663075.1). Taxonomy (NCBI): domain Bacteria; kingdom Bacillati; phylum Bacillota; class Bacilli; order Caryophanales; family Bacillaceae; genus Bacillus; species Bacillus cereus group sp. BfR-BA-01441. The sequence goes on along the minus strand of NZ_JAKUEU010000010.1, from coordinate 88,947 downwards.
CTACCCCTGCAGTATGAGGAGTTGCCATAGATGTACCTGACATACGTCCATACGCTACCGGATAATTTTCTCCATCTTTTGGATCATTAATATATTCAGGAACAGTTGAGAAAATAGACACACCTGGTGCTACAATATCTGGCTTAATATCATCTGTTTTAGTTGCAGGACCACGGGAGCTGAAATCAGCCAAGTGATCTCCCTCTGTTTTTATATTACTAAGTTCTCCAAATGCTAACGACACATCTCCTTGTACAGCTTTTGCTTGCAATTTCTCACCATCTACTTTTGTTAAGCGGAACGATGGAATAGATGAAGTACTTTCCCCAAGATAACTTGTAATTTCCCCATCTACATTGTTGTATACAATTACCGCCTTTGCGCCTGCTTCCTTAGCATTTTTAATTTTTTCATCAAATGTAATCTCACCACGTTGGATAAGAGCTAACTTCCCTTTTACATCTTTCCCTGTAAAATCACCTGATTTCCCAAGCCCTGCATATACAACCGATAAGGATTGTCCTTTCAAATCTTCAATCTTATCAGTAAAGCTTTTTCCAAGTAGCATCATCTTATCTACATGTACATCACCTGCATCGGCGGAAAACGTTGGAATATTCACTGCAGCGTCACTGGCTCCAACTGTAATTGGAAGTGCTGCTGCACTAGGTGATCCTATAGTACCTTCTTCCGGACCACTATTACCAGCTGCTACTACTGTAACAACACCTGCTAACATCGCATTGTTCACTGCAACAGAAGTAGGATATAAAGGATCATTAATAGACGCTCCTAGTGATAAATTGATAACATCCATATCGTCTTTCACTGCTTTATCAATCGCAGCAAGAATACCGCTTGTTTGTCCACTTCCATATGGACCTAATACGCGATATGAATATAAGTCTACATCTGGAGCAACGCCCTTCACTGCATAATCCACACTATTCTGTTTGTCTGCAGCAATTGTCCCAGCTACATGCGTACCGTGGGATGTATAATATGCACTTCCCTCATAAATCTCAGGATATCCTCCAGAATTTTGCCAATCCTTATACGTTGTCTCCATTGGATCAGCATCATTATTAACAAAGTCCCATCCTTTTATTGAGTTCGGATCTATTTTAGTTGGATCTTCACCTTGTTTTGCACGATACCCTTTATATGCACCTTTCAAATCCGGGTGGTTGTAATCAATACCTGTGTCTAGTACACCTACCTTAATTCCTTTTCCTGTTATTTTTTCATCATGTAGCTTGTCTACACCAATTTGTGGTACACTATCTGCCATTTTTGGTTCAACAGCAGTCTTAGCTGTTTCTTTCGGCAAATCAATTTTAACCTCATGATCTTCCCATACGCGCTTAACGATACCGGTACGAACTAAGTCTTCGATTATATTTGCTGGTAAAGAAATCGCTACACCATTAAAAGCATTCTTATATTCTCTTGTTATCTTTGCAGATTTTACATTTGTCCCTTTCTCTTTATTCTTTTGAAGCTGTTCAAGCTCTGCTTTAAACCCTTTATGTGATGCCTCTACCTTTTGTTCCGCATTTGAAAGAGCTATCTTTTTCCCTTTAGCCGCTTGTTTTAATACCTCAATTTTGCTAGGCGCTTGCTTAAATTCTATAATCACATTTACATTATTAGGACTTGCTGTATTGATACCTGGCGAAATAACAAAACCTGGTTTTGTATCTAACGTTTTTAAGGCATTACGTTGTTCCTTTGTAAGGCCTTTTAAGATAGCATCTGCATCATCAATTCCAGTTAAAGTAGATGTATTTACCTCTTCCGCTAATACGTTATATGGAATCCCTTGAGACAATAACATTCCAACTGTTAACGTTCCAATAAGAACCTTTCCAAATTTCCCTCGTTTCATATTGCATCTCCCCATTATTAATATTATTTTTTGAAACAAATTGATTCTTAAATTCCCATGTAGCATCGGAAACTCTATCAATCTCAATCTTTTGTATCATGAAAGATTTCCAACGCCACTACCATCCCCATACCTCATATAGCTAACCACTCACTTTACTCTTTTTATAAGAGCCCCCCATCATTTATTTCCAACAAAAGATTTTCATAAAATGAATTATTAACAATATTAAAATGTAATTCTATTTTTATTATTTCACATTTTGATTATTCTGAAAATTAAACAAAAGGAGTATCTTTTCTCTAAGGATTCTATGCCTACATAGTACAAAAGAACTATCTTGTCCTTTATTCTTTGTGATACAGAATAAATCGACACGATAGTTCTTTGATAGATTTCTTATTTAATCTAGCGGAACCAATTGATTTCGAACTGCATAAATCACTGCTTGCGATCGACTTTTCACATTTAGTTTTTTAAAAATTTTATTGATGTGTATTTTAACTGTTTTATCACTAATATATAAAACTTCAGCAATTTCTTTATTACTAAGTCCTTTTACTAGTTCAAAGAGAATTTCCTTTTCACGTTCCGTCAGTTCATTTTCATTTGATTCTACTTTCATTTTTTGCTGATGATATGTAATTAATTTTTTAGTCATACGCGGATGAATAACTGAATCACCTCGATATAACATTCGAATTGCTGCTACTACCTGCTCTGATGAGGAATCCTTCAATAAATAACCATCAGCACCGGCCTGAAGTGCATCCATTAAATACTCATCATGTTCATACATTGTAAACACAAGTACTCGGCAACTCGGATAAATTTTTTTCACTAACTCTGTAGCTTCAATCCCATTTTTCCCTGGCAGGTTAATATCCATCAAAATACAATCTGGTCCGCATTCTTCTACTTTTCCCAATACTTCATCCCCAGAGCTAGCTTCTCCAACCACTTTCATATCAGATTCATCTTCTAGTATGCTCCGAATTGCATCCCGTAAAAAAGCATGATCATCTACTACTAATATTTTAATCATTTTACGCACCCCTTGTTTGTGAATCTGGAATTAACAGTGTAATTTCTGTCCCCTTTCCTATAGAACTATCAATCTGTAAAGTAGCCCCTAATTGGTCAGCTTGTTCATTCATATGTAATATACCATAATGTGGCTCATTCTTTGTTTTAACCATGGACTCAAATAGTGAAAATCCAACTCCATTATCCTTAACCCTTAAAAGAACGTGTTCACTTTGATAACTGAGTAAAACATCAGCCTTTTTTGCTTGTGCATGTTTTACAATGTTTTGCAAACTCTCTTGTAATGTATCAAATATAACTCTTTCTTTTGAAAAACTAAGCGCACGTGCATGACCTCTTTCATGATAGGTAATGTCTAGTTCATATTCTCGTTTTAAAGATTTTATTTTACTTGCTATTGCCTGCTTAAGGCCTAATTGTTGTGTCGGATATGGTTTTAAAGCATAAATAGAATAGCGAACTTCTCCTAGACTTCCTCTTAAATCTTTTATGCTTTTCTCAACTACTTGCTGCATATCTTTTGGTTTATCATGGTATTTTTTCCGTGCGGATTCTAGTTGGAATATTACCCCCGCTAATGTTTGCGCAATACCATCGTGAATTTCACGGGCAATTCTATTTCTTTCTTCTAAAATCATTCTTTTTTTCTGTTCAGAAATCAATATCCTTGTTTTAACAACGTTAGCTAATTGGTTAGAAAATGTAGCTAACGACTGTACATCTTCTGGAAAGAAACCCGCATTTCTACTTTTCCCTGCAACAAACATTCCGACTAATTCATCATTTACTATAAGAGGAAAATATACAAGTGAGCGTATAACACTATCAAATATTTCATCTCCAGGAGCCGTACCAATTTTCCAATCATTAAATACAAGATTTTTAGAAAGTTTCTCAAACGCCCTTAATATTTCTGAATCATCAGAAATATAAGAGCGCACTTTCCCATCTTTTAATAGAATACTCCAGTTCCCATCATCTTTTGTCCATATTACATATGCTTGTATGCCAAAAAAACCTTTAAGTGCTTGTTTAATATGTTTCAAATTTCCTCCAGTTAATCCTCGACTAATTTCGGTCGTAATAAGAAATAACTCATATAATCGTTCCTTCTCCATCCTTATCCGTACAGAAAAAGAACTAATAACTGAAGCTGCTACAAGTGGAAAAAAGAAAAACAGTACTGTAATCTCGTTTATTTCCACACTATATATACTAATTAATACATGCATCAGGGCCGCATAAGAGAAACCAAAAGTTTCGCAAAGAAATACCGTTACAGTTTTTTTATACCACTGATATATTGAATATGGCTGTGGAAGAAGTATCATCAACAAATCGTAAAAACGATTGTTGAAAAAACAAAAAAACACGCAAAATAATAACAAAGATATTAAATTTTCATATAGAACTGACATAACTATCTTATTAAGTAATAAGGACATACATTTGTTTGAAAACCATTCGGCCAAAATCAAACTAAGTGCATGCTGAGTACTATTAAATAACATTCTTTGTATCGGTGAACGACGATGCAGGTGAATAATTAGCGTTACGAGTACAATAGCAGTAATAGTTATATGGATTCCAAACTGCCAACTCATAGCATAGATTATCGGAAAAGTAAGCGAGCTAGTTCCTCTCCAAAATCTTACAGGAAAATACTCTGCAATCCCCATAAATAGTAACAACATTATTAGTATTGTTGAATGAGAAGGGATTTTAATTTCAAGTAAAGATATAGTTATAGTAACCAAACCAAGAAAAGAAATAAAATAAAGATAAGAACTAGCAATCTTTTCTCTCATAAAGATAGAATTTACATCCTTCAAAACAACCCCTTCTTTCTTTATAAAAACTTCATTTTCCCTATTATCCAATAAAAAACCGGCACTGGCAAAATGGAAGAACATCCACTAGCCAATCACCGGCTGTGTACTGTACCTAAAAAGGCAAGACACAATACTAGTATTATAAATCGCTTTTCTTAAATTTCCTATTCATCAAATGATGTAATTATGCATCCCGCTAGATTTACTCTCCTATAGTACAAAAGATATATATTAATATCGCAAATATATACGTTCTTTCCATTTCCCTACTTTTCTAAAAAATCCAAGCATAATTTTCTCACAAAAAACAAAAATTAACAGAAGTAATTTCAATGTAAAGGAGATGGAAAGTATGACCGAACAGAAGCACTCACAACAAGATAATAACAAAAAGCATATGTTTCCATCACTTCCGGAAAATATTAATTACATTGAAAATAAGCTATGTCACTCAGATGATATAAAAAAATTAGATGTCCCATTTCAAAACGGAAAAGGAATAATCATATATATCGAATCTTTAGCAGACCCAAATCTAATTCATCAATTAGCTCTTGAGCCATTATTAACGCGATCGGATTTATCTTTAGATAAAGCTTTTTCTACATTAAATATGAAAAAAGAAACGAATTTAAATTATGGTGTGCAGCTTTTATTACAAGGTAAATCTTTATATTTTCATGAACATGTCGAAAGCTTTTGCATTTTTGAAACGGCTCTATCTTTAAAAAGAGATATAACAGAGCCTGATAATGAAGGTATTGTACGTGGACCGCATACTGGTTTTGTAGAAGATTTAGCAACGAATTTAGCCTCTATTCGTAAACTCATTAAGAGTCCAAATGTAGTTGTTAAATATTTCACACTCGGTGAAGAAATGCACACGAAAGTAGCTATTGCTTATATGCAAAACATAGCGAATGACGATTTAGTTACAGAAGTAAAAAGAAGGTTAGAAACGATTAAGACAGATGCACTTATGCCTCCAGGATATATACAAGAATTTATAGAGGATACATCTTTCTCACCATTTCCGCAGCAATTAAATACAGAGCGTCCAGATAGAGTCGCAGCAAATTTAATGGAAGGACGAGTTGCTATTTTATCTGATGGAGATCCCACAGCGCTTATCGTTCCTGTTACGTTATTTGCTTTCTATCAATCACCAGACGATTATAATAACCGCTGGATTGTCGGTTCTTTCGTCCGAATGATTCGCTTAGTGAGTTTCTTGATTGCTTTTCTCTTACCAGCTATATATATCGCAACCGTAGCCTTTCATCCTGATGTATTGCCGCTCGAACTTGTGTATACAATTAAAGCTTCATTAGAGAAAGTACCACTTCCTCCTATTTTTGAAGCTCTCTTAATGGAATTAATCTTTGAATTATTACGGGAAGCTGGTATTCGCTTACCAAGCCGAGTTGGACAAACAATCGGTATTGTAGGTGGTTTAGTAATTGGTGATGCAATTGTAAAAGCTGGACTTGTTTCTTATACGATGATTATTGTTGTAGCTTTAACTGCCATCTCATCTTTTCTCGTTCCATCAAACGATATGAGTTCAGCAGTTCGAATTCTTCGTTTTCCATTAATGATTCTTGCTGCTATATTCGGATACGTCGGAATATCATTCGGTCTAATTATAACTTTCGTTCATTTATGTCAATTACATTCATTTCATACGCCATATCTTTCTCCTGTTGCCCCGATGCGGATAAAAGATATGAAAGATTCTTTCGTAAGACTTCCAATTTGGTCGTTTTGGGAACGACCACATGATCCAAAACCGAAAAAAATGCAACGACAACATGTAACGAGAGAGGATGAGGACGGTGACAAACACGCAAAGTAAAATTTCGCTCGTTCAATTTACCTTTTTCGTTATTCAATGCCAAATCGGAGTTGGTATCCTTTCTCTACCTAACCGTCTTCACCCAATAGCAAAAGGAGGTGGATGGATTTCCGCTCTCGTCGCTGGGCTTGCAATTCAACTTATTATTTTACTTATGTGGCTTTTCTTAAAGCGATTTCCTGATGCAGATATGTATGAAAGCGTTTGTATGCTATTTGGTAATAAGTTTGGAAAACTATTAGGTTTTGCTTATGTTTTTTATTTTACGCTTATTGGTATGACGGTTATGTTGAATGCTTGTAATGTCATTAAAGTATGGATATTACAAGCTACTCCTTGGTCTGCCATTCTCATGCTATTTACAATAGCTTGTTGTTATGTAGCTTATAACACTTTTAAAGTCATCGTACGATTTTATGTCATGGCCTCTATCCTCATTATTCCAATGGCCCTTTTAATTGCCCTAGGGCTTTCCCGAGCTGATTTCTCTTATATTTTTCCCATTACAGAAGCCGGCTGGTGGAATATAATTCAAGCATCCAAGGAAACAATTACAGCCATGTATGGTTTTGAAATCATTCTTATCGCTTTTCCAAAAGTAAATGGCAGTTCTGTCGCAAAACTGAAGGCCATTTCTATCGCTAATGGATTTGTAACACTTTTTTATACTTTTACTGTTTGGATTTGCTTTATCGTATTTAGTCCAAAACAAATTGAGCTTATTCCAGAACCAGTTGCTTACTTATTACGCTCCTTACATATCGGGATTATAGACCGGACTGATTTACTATTTATACCAATATGGATGATAACAGTTGTGGCTTCTATTGCTAGTTATTATTGCGCTGCTTCAATCGGAGTTGGGCATATATTCAATCTTGCTAATCATAAAAAAGCTGTTCCAATCATTGGTATTATTGCTTTTAGTGTAGCCTTATTTATAGATACACCTGAAGAATTAAAAGTAATCTCAACTTTCACCGATAAGTTCACCTATATTTTCATAGTTGTCCTTCCTCTTTTATTTCTACTTTATTCTGTGATACGAAATAAGAAAGGAGAACAGTATGTTCAAAAAAAGAGTTAAATTACTTTTTGTATTATGTACTAGTTCCCTCCTTTCTGGATGCTGGGATCAAGAACCATTAAGGGAGGCAAGGTTAGCTTATAGTATTGGATCTGATATTACGGAAGAGAATCAACTCCAGCAAACAATCGAGCTCGTAAAAAGTTCAAGCGGAGAGCAATCTTCATTCGAAAATGAAATACATTCAGCAACGGGGCATAACATAAGGGATACAAGCGATGCCCTAAAAAAAAATGTTACTGGGAATATTCGCTATTTTAAATATGGTGTTCAATTACTAGGAACCAAAATTCTAAAAAAAGGTATATTACCTTATTTAGATGTCAGCTTTCGGGACCCAACAAACCCAACTGCTTTAGTAAAACTTATTGCAGTAGACGGTGAAACATCCGAGGTACTAGAAAAAAAGAAAGTAGGAAATTTACTAATTGGAGATTTTCTAAAGAAAAAAGTGAAAAGCTTAGAAGATATGAGTGTATTTCCAAAAGAAACTTTAGAGACAGCTGCTACAAAAATGTTAGATCCCGGTAAAGACTTTACCCTCCCTTCTATAAAAATAAAAGGAAAAGAAGTAATTACAAACGGTCTAGCTTTATTTAACAATGATAAATTAACTGGGCATTTACCTTTGAAACAATCTGTTTTATTCGTATTATTAACCGGAAAAATGGGAACAAGTGCCCGTATAACCCAGAAGCTTACTAGCGATGAATCAGAGAAAACATCTGATTATTTAACAATGGAAATTAGCAACCGAAAGTTAAAACGAGACTTAAAAATAACAACAGATAAAAAAGGAAATGTTTATGCTCACATTAAGCTCCAACTAAAAGTTATAGCGCTTGAAGCTCCGAGAGATAATCTTTACAAAATGGATGAAAGAAAAAAACTAAATAAAGAATTGTCTAAACAACTTACGAAAGAAGCTAAAAAGATAACGAAAAAGTTACAAAAAGCAAACTGTGATGCTTTCGGTATCGGCAGACACCTTATCGCCTACCACCCTGACTTATGGAAGAAGAAAAATTGGAATAAAGATTATGCAAAAGTAAAATTCAAACCTGAGGTAGAGGTAAACATTTTGTACAGTGGTGTCCTAAAATAAAAGGTTGTATGCCGCATGGGCATACAACCTTTTTATTTCGTATATCGATACACAATTGATTCATATGGTCTTAAGTTAAGTTTTGCAATATCCTTGCTAGCATCTTTATAATTCGACAGTAGTACTTCTTGTTTCATTCCATCTAATTGAACGTGCGCTGGTACAGAGTACGTTATTTCTTCTCCATAGAAGTTATTTATAACAAGTAGTACTTCACTTTCTGTAGTACGAGTATATGCCCAAATTTTAGGGTCATTTTTATCCAAAATAGCATATTCTCCTTCTGTAATTACATCATATATTTTTCTAAGTTCTATTAACTTTTTATAATGATAAAATACGGACTCTTTATCTTCTAATGCCTTCTCTACGTTTATTTCTTTAAAGTTTTCAGCCGCTGAAATCCAAGGTGTACTTGTTGTAAAACCACTGTTCATCTCTTCATTCCACTGCATCGGAGTGCGAGAGTTGTCACGAGATTTTTGCTTTAAAATCCCGATAATCTCTTCTTTTGATAGCCCTTCTTTTAGCTTTATATCGTATATATTTAACGATTCCACATCACGATATTTCTCGATGGACTCAAATTTAGGATTCGTCATACCGATTTCTTCCCCTTGATAAATATAAGGCGTTCCTTGCAGCATGTGCATGGCTGTCGCTAACATTTTTGCAGATTCGTTTCGGTACTTTCCATCATCACCAAAGCGTGACACGATGCGAGGCTGGTCATGATTACACCAAAATAACGCATTCCATCCTCCGCCCTTTTGCATTTCAATTTGCCAGCTAGACATAATCTCTTTTAATTTAATAAAATCAAAATCAGCCTTCGTCCACTTATCACCATTCGGATAATCTACTTTTAAATGATGGAAACTAAACGTCATACTTAATTCATTACGCTCAGGGTTTGAATATTTAATACAATTATCAATTGTCGTAGATGACATTTCTCCAACTGTAATTACATCTTTTCCTGCAAAAACATTTCGGTTCATCTCTTGTAAATATTCATGAACACGCGGACCATCTGTATAATACTTGCGTCCATCACTTGTCGCAGTACTACCTTCATCGTTTAAGAAACATTGGTCTTTTGAAATTAAGTTAATGACATCTAATCGGAATCCTGTTACTCCTTTATCCAGCCAAAAACGCATCATATCATATACTTCTTCACGAAGTTTTTCATTTTCCCAATTTAAATCAGCTTGTGTTTCATCAAATAAATGTAAATAATATTGCTCCGTCTTCTCATCATATTTCCAAGCAGATCCACCAAACTTAGACTGCCAATTATTTTTTTCATCACGCCAAATATAGTAATTACGATATGGACTATTTTTATCTTCCTTCGCTTCTTTAAACCACTTATGTTCAGTCGAACTATGATTTACAACAATATCAAGCATAATCTCAATGTTACGTACTTTCGCTTCTGCTAAAAGTTCTTCAAACTCTTCCATCGTTCCGTAAGATGGATCAATGCTGTAGTAATCACTTACATCATATCCATTATCATTTTGTGGTGATTGGTATATCGGTGTTAACCATATATAATCCACTCCGAGTTCTTTTAAATAATCTAGTTTCTCTGTAACACCTTTTATATCCCCGGTTTCTCTATTATAATAACTATTAAAGCTCTTCGGATAAATTTGATAGACTACACTTTTATGCCAATCCTTCATGTTTAACTTCCTCCTACTTCTGTTTGACTCTTTTTGCAAATAACCATGTTAAAGTAAACGGGATTACAACTGCAATAATCATTCCTACAATAAACATTGGAATCGATTTCGGAATGATAGAAATAAATGCTGGCAATCCGCCAATTCCGATAGCAGGCGCTAATACACCATTTAATGTAATGAATATCGCTGCCACAGCAGATCCTATAATCGCTGCATAGAACGGGAACTTATTTCGTAAATTCACCCCAAACATCGCTGGTTCTGTAATACCGAAGTATGCTGAAATGGCTGATGTTGATGCCATACTTTTATCATTTTGATTTTTAGAAATCCAGAACATCGCAAGTGCCGCACTACCTTGCGCAATGTTAGAAAGAGCGATCATCGGCCAAATAAATGTCCCGCCATGTTGTGCAATCAATTGTAAATCAATTGCAATAAACATATGATGCATACCTGTAATTACAAGCGGTGCATATAACGCTCCAAATAATACTGCTCCAACTACTGGTACTGTTTCATATACACCTACTAATCCTACTGTTAATAAATCTCCAATATGACGTGTAACCGGACCGATAATTCCTAGTGCTAACACACCTGTCACAACGATTGTTGTAATTGGTACAACTAATAATTGAATTGCATTTGGTACATGTTTCTTTAAGAAAATTTCCACTTTACTTAATACAAATGCTGCTACTAAAACAGGTAAAATTTGTCCTTGATATCCTACCTTCTCAATTTGGAATAGTCCTAAAATATTGAAGTACTCAATCTTTTGACCCTCTAAACCAGTCGCTGCTTTTCCATAGTCCCAAGCGTTTAATAAGGCCGGGTGCACAAGCATTAATCCCATAACAATCCCTAGTATTGGACTACCACCAAAACGCTTCGTTGCTGACCAACCGACAAGTGCTGGTAAGAATACGAATGCTGTATTGGCCATCATATTAATTAAATCCCAAAGCCCGCCTAAGTTCGGATAAACATCTAATAAATTTTTCCCATCAAAAAATAAGTCCTTTGCGCCTAATAGATTGTTAATACCCATTAGTAAACCAGCTGTTACGATCGCTGGTAATATCGGCATAAATACATCCGAAAATATTTTCACAAACTTTTGAGCTGGATTTAACTTCTGATTTCCAGAGTCTTTTACGTCCGCTACAGTCGATTCTTTCATACCTGCAAGCGTTATCAATTCAGCGTAAACACGATCTACATCCCCTGGACCAATTACAATTTGAAATATACCAGCGTTATGAAACGCTCCTTTCACTAATGAAACAGACTGTAATTTATCATTATCTATTTTACTTTCATCTTTTAAAGCGATACGGAGCCTCGTCACACAATGTGCAGCTTGTTCAATATTGTCTTTCCCACCAATATACTGCAACACTTCCTCTGCTGTTTTACGATAGTCTTTCCCCATATTCCCGTCCCTCTTTTCTTTTTTTGATACCGTTTACAATTACATATTAACTCGTATATATAAGTTAGTCAACACTCGTATATACGAGTTTGTGTTTTTTTTATAAAAAAAAGAGATGAAACAATATTTTGTTCCACCTCTTTACTTCCTGCGTGCCACATCCGAAAAGTGAAAAATATCTAAACGGTGGCGTGATTCTGTATATTCAAACTGACTTCCATCATACAAATGTGTAAAGTTTTTCACAACGACAACATAGTCTGTTCCATTTAAATCTAAATACTTTCTGTCATCCTCTGTACATGGCTGTACTTCTATTACCCTCTGCGAATAACTAATATGTAGCCCAAGCTCTTTCTCGATGTATTTATAAATCGATGCAGTTGCAATTTCTTTCGTTAATCCTGGAATAAACTCAGATACAAAATGATTTATATCTAAAATTACTTTTTCTCCATCAATATTTCGTACACGTTTAATATGGTCAATCTCTGTTTTTTCTTTTACATTTAATAATTTCGCAATTTCTTTTGTGGCTTTTTCTTTGTCCATTTCCACAACTTCCGTAATACAATGACGTCCCAAACGTTCATTTTCTTCTTGGAAACTTACAATACCGCCAAAATTAAATTCAATATTTTTTCGCTTTAAAACAAAAACACCTTTTCCATGAATTTTTTGCACATATCCACGCTCTTGCAGTAAATCTACAGCTTTTCTTACCGTGCCTCGGCTTGCCTCATACTGCTTCATTAATTCTGTTTCTGATGGGATTTTGCATCCCTCTTTTAATTGTTTATTATCAATAGATTTACTGATTTCTGTATAAATTTGTTCATACTTACTCATCATCTACAATAGCCCCTTGTCACCTTCTAATTCTATATGTATTATAACATGCTTCACTCTTCTGCCAATCTCTCACTTATTTTCCAGTACAAGAAAAATATAGGTAAATATTTAATCTTTAAAACGTATTTTTATAAAAATTTTTATATTTTTCTTTTCATTCAAAAAAACATGTAGTATACTAACTTCAAAATCAGAGGAGAAAGGGAGCAAAGAACTATGCTTACTTATACAACAACTGTAGTTACATTTGCACAAAAACATCATCATCATACGTAACCCTTGAAACCTAGCGGAAAAATTACGCGTAGGTACAAGGGTTATTCCCGTTGTACCTACGCTTTGGCGAAAGAGCCATGTAGGTATTTTTTTATCTACATGGCTCTTTTTTTATTGTCAAAAAGCTAGTAAAAAATGATGTTTAAGCAAAACTTACTACAAAGGAGTTAACAAAAATGGAAACGAAAAAATGGGGATTATGGGTTTTAACAGCATTTGTTATCGGGAATATGGTTGGCGGTGGCGTATTTATGCTTCCAGCAAATTTAGCACAAGTATCAGGGCCAATGGGTTCTACACTCGCATGGAGTATTACAGGCCTTGGCGTATTTATGATTGCACTTGTATTTGGAAATTTAGCGATTCGGAAACCAGAATTAAAAGCTGGACCACAAAGCTATGCTCAAGCGATGTTTCCTTCAAAAAAAGCTGGTAAAGTTGCAGGATATAGTATGGCATGGGGATATTGGGCTGCTAACTGGGCTGCAACAGCATCTGTTATTATTTCCTTTGCTGGATATTTATCAACATTCTTTCCAGTTTTACAAAGTAAGCAAATTCTTTTTTCAATAAATGGATTTTCACTGGAACTCGGAAAAGGATTAACTTTCCTCGTATGTAGCCTTATGCTGTGGGGAATTCAATATATTCTTTCTCAAAATATTGATCGAGCTGGAAACATGAATCTACTTGCTACCATTGCAAAAATTATTGGATTTACAATGTTTATTGTAATTACATTATTCATTTTCAACGCCTCTAATTTCGGAGACGGTCAAACCTTTATGAATGAAGCAGGACAATCAATCTCATTAGGTGGACAAATCAATTCAGCTGCTATTGCAACACTCTGGGCATTTATCGGTATTGAATCAGCAGTTATGCTTTCTAATCGTGCAAAATCACAGCGCGATGTAAAAAAAGCTACGATTTTCGGATTAATTATCGCTCTTCTTATTTACATGTCAATTACTTTACTTACAATGGGAGCTCTTCCGCAAGATGCTTTAAAAGAGTCTCAAAAACCATTAGTAGACGCATTAAATTTAGCAATTGGAAATAAAGGTGCATATATAATGGCTTTACTCGCTCTTATATCTTTATTTGGATCTACAGTTGGCTGGATTGTTGTTAGTTCAGAGGTACCTTACCAGGCAGCAAAAAATGGACTTTTCCCTAAGTTTTTCGGGAAAACAAATAAAAAAGGTAGTCCTTCAAAATCATTATTGATTACAAATGTAATGACGCAAATTTTCTTATTTTCAACGATTTCTGGTACTGTTTCAGAAGCGTATAGTTTCGCTATCGTCGTAGCAACATTAGCCTATTTAATTCCATACCTTGTTTCTACCTTGTACCAATTAAAATTAGTTATTACAGGAGAAACGTATGATATACTGCCAGGATCTCGAGTAAAAGATGGAATCATTACGACATTAGCGTTGATATACTCCATTTGGGTTATCAAAACGGGAACTGCTGATTTAAAAACATTCTTCTTAGGAATTGGATTGTTCGTATTAGGTCTTATTCTTTATCCAGTACTAATGAAAGACTCACAAAAAACGGATTAAATAAAGAGAAGCTGCTGGCTTCTCTTTTTTATTAAAAATCTGTAATTAACTTTTCTTTTAGCTCTCCTACAGATAAAGGTTTCGCATAATAAAATCCCTGTACATAATCACAGCTCATTGATTGCAACAAGCTCTCTTGCTCTACTGTTTCTACTCCTTCAGCAACTACTGCTAAATTTAAACTATGAGCAATTTCAATAACGGATTTTACAATCGTTCGTTCTGGTTGTGCGTGATCATAATGAAATTCACGAATAAAATTACGATCAATTTTTACAATATCCAGTGGTAGTTGTTTTAAATAATATAAGGAAGAATAGCCAGTTCCGAAATCATCCAAAGCAATTAAAACACCCATATTTCTTAATTCTTGTAATGTAGCAATAATATAATCAAAATGGCGGACTGCAATACTTTCCGTTATTTCTAATATTAAACGGTTCGGAGGAAAACCAGTTCTCTTTAAAATGCTACGTACTGATAAAATAAAACGTTTCTGCATTAATTGTTGTATAGATAAATTCACAGATAACTTTAGTCCTTCTTGATAATTCGGCAATGTTTTAAACAAGCGACATGATTTTTCTAATACCCAGTCTCCTAGTTTTATAATAAGTCCAGACTCTTCAGCTACAGGGATAAATTCGCTTGGTGAAATAGGTCCGTCTTCTGTCATACAACGTACTAGAGCTTCTATACCAGAATATCTCTTCGTTTTCAAATCAATAATAGGCTGCAATGCTACATCTAACTCTTCATCACGAATTGCCTTTTGCAAAGCAAACTCAACTTTCATTCTACGATTTATTTTCGCGCGTAGCTCATCTGTAAAGAAACACGCAGCGTTTCTCCCCTGTTCTTTTGCACTATACATAGCTAAGTCAGAGTTTTTCAATAACGTTTCCACATCTTGTCCGTCTTGTGGATAAGAACAAAGTCCCAGACTAGCTGAAATGTATACTTCATGGCCTTCCAGCATAAATGGTGCCTGAAAACATGACAACACAGATGTCGCTAACTGACTCATATCATCTTGTCTATGATTTTTTGTTAACAGCACAAATTCGTCGCCACCTAGCCTAGCCAGAACATCTTTCTCTCCTAGTACATAATGCAACCTTGAAGCAACTTCACTTAAAAGTAAATCCCCTATCATATGACCTAATGTATCATTTACTAATTTAAAACGGTCCAAATCAAAGTAAATCATACCAAATTCTTTTTTATCTGCAATCAATTCGTTAACGGTCGTTATTAATTGTAAACGGTTAGGCAAACTCGTTAAAGCATCATGATAGGCAAGTTCCCTATAACGACTTTCACTTAGCCGCAATCTATGTTCCGCTTCTTTTCTACTACTAATATCATTTCGAATTGCGATAAACTGGTATGGCTCTCCTTTTTCATTTAAAAATGGAACAATTGTTGTTTTGACCCAATAATATGTACCATCTTTTGCTCGATTCCGAATCTCACCTGTCCATACTTTCCCATTCAAAATACGCTTCCATAAGTCTTGAAAAAAGTTTTTTGGATGATGTCCTGAATTTAAAATACGGTGATCTTTTCCAATTAATTCTTCTCTTTTGTATTTAGAGATTTCACAAAATTTATCATTTACATATGTAATAAGACCTTTTCGATCTGTAATTGCAACAATTGAAGACTCATCTAATGCTAACTTTAAATCTCGCAATGAAGAGTCATATAATGCATGACCTCTCTGTTCTAGCATGCGCATCTCTCCTTGCTTCTATCTGACTAAAACACAACCTGTTTCTCTTCATAGAAATAGAGATATTTCATTTTCTAATACTAGCCCATTACATAAATTATCTTTTTGAATAGACCGATTAAAATAACATAATATTATTTGTAATAAAAAGCAATATTATACCGTTCTAATTATAAATAGTAGCTTCTCATCTCCCTAATTATTTCGTACCTTATTATACTGCAATCCCTTTAAGTGGCTCTATGCAAGCCTTGTTTCCAACTAATACCACTCACATCTGATCTCTTTGTTTTTAATAACGAAATAGAAATTAGAACATACTACATAACTATTCACGAATAATAATATAAAACTCTACATCAATGTATACGTTTTTGAATTACAATAACAAAATATTAACATATTTTCACCTTAATTTTGGAAGTATTTTATAAATAAATACCGTATTAAACTAAAAAAGAGGATAGCCTCTTTTTTAGTTTAATACGAATATGGTATTTGCTGATAACCTGGGTATGGCATTGGATACGTTACAGGGTATGGCGACGGATAAGCTACTGGATATGGAGCCGGATAATACCCTCCACTTGTTGCACCTGTTAATGCACCAGCTGTCAGTCCGCCTAACACTCCTCCTGCAAAGCTTCCAGGGAAAAATCCGCCTCCCCATGAACTACCACCACCCCAGCCCCATCCGCCTCCGTGATGATGATGGTGATCATAGTGATTGTGTCCTCCATGGTGATGATGTCCACCGTTATGATTGTGCCCACCATGATTGTGTCCTCCATGATGATTTCGATAATACAATCCATTATTTTCTATATAATTCATGTTTCTCCGCTCCTTTTCGATTTTTTCATTTTCATATGCGTTAAGAGTGGGATAAAAAATGGGATAGTACACTGTATGTAGGACAAATGCGGAAAGTATAGGTGAAATGTCTATATTTTGTAAAAAAAGCAAAACACCTTATAATAAAGATGTCATATTACATCTTCTATTTAAGAAGTCTATATTGAAAAAAGATTAGGGGAATTATATAGAAATGAAGAAGCCTATCGTTCAATTACTATTAATATTTACAATTGTATCTATCGTTCTGTTCCTATTAAATACATCGTATATCTCGTTATATACATTTGTCGGTGCTCTATGGTCCATCACAATCGTAGGAATTTCATTCGTTATTTTTATAGAAAATAGATCTCCACAAAGTACATTAGCATGGTTTTTAGTATTAGCACTTCTTCCTATTATAGGTGTGCTATTATACGCTATTTTCGGGCGCAGCCGCTGGAGAAGAAAAAAACATCTCCATCGTTCAGAAGAACAAAGAAAATTATTCCGTGAAATATTAGAAGGAAGAAGACTAGAGTTATTACTCACAGTCCCACTAAATGAACGTTCCATACATTTAACAGAAGTCATACAAAAATTTGGAGGCGGTCCTGCTGCAGATAAAACAACTACAAAACTTTTAACAAACGGAGATCAAACATTTTCAGAAATTTTGCGAGCTATAGAGCAAGCAAAACATCATATACATATTCAATACTACATTTATAAATCTGATGAAATTGGTACAAAAGTTCGAGATGCTTTAATACAAAAAGCAAAAGATGGTGTTATTGTACGCTTCCTTTATGATGGCCTTGGAAGTAATACGTTAAGACGACGATTTTTGCACCCTATGAAAGAAGCTGGGATTGAAATTGTAGAATTTGACCCTATTTTTTCAGCTTGGTTACTTGAAACTGTCAATTATCGTAACCATCGAAAAATTGTTATTGTAGATGGCGAAATTGGTTTTACCGGAGGACTCAATGTCGGTGATGAATATCTTGGCCGTTCCAAGAAATTTCCTGTTTGGCGTGATAGTCATTTAAAAATAGAAGGAAAAGCATTATATAAATTACAAGCAATCTTTCTAGAAGACTGGCTCTATGCCTCTAGTGGTTTAAATACTTATTCCTGGGATCAATTCATGAATAGACAATACTTCCCAGGTAAAGAGATTTCAAATGCAGAAGGTGCTGTTCAAATCGTAGCAAGCGGACCAAGCTCCGATGATAAAAGTATTCGTAATACATTATTAGCTGTTATGGGCTCTGCAAAAAAATCCATTTGGATCGCTACACCCTACTTTATTCCAGATCAAGAAACTTTAACATTATTACGCTTAAGTGCAATTGCCGGAATAGATGTACGGATTTTATATCCAGGTAAAAGTGATAGCATCATTAGTGATCAAGCATCTCAATCCTATTTCACTCCGCTTTTAAAAGCTGGTGCTTCTATTTACAGTTATAAAGATGGTTTTATGCATGCAAAAATTGTACTCGTTGATGATACAATTGCAACTATTGGAACAGCGAACATGGATGTACGTAGCTTTGAATTGAATTACGAAATTATTAGTGTACTTTATGAATCAAAAACAGTTCACGATATTAAACGTGATTTTGAAGAAGATTTTAAACATTCAACTGAAATTAAATGGAACTCTTTCCAAAAAAGAAGTATAAAAAAACGCATATTGGAGTCTTTCATGAGGCTTATTTCTCCTTTACTGTAGGCAATCAACTTCATCTTGATTGCTTTTTCTTTTCCCTTTATCCCCCTTCCTTTTCTTTGCATACCATATTAAAACAAGTTATCATAAGATGTATTACTTTATGAAAATAATGTTAGGTGGGAAATACATGTTAGAACAATTTCATATACATGCTGATTTAAAACAACAGCTTTCTACGATTCATGAAAAGAATAAGCAAGAAGCTGGTGAAAATGCACATTTAATCGGAACGAAAATATATAAAGCGTCTGATAATAGCATTATTGAAGATGCGATTACAGCACTTCTTCTTGGCAAGAACATTCTATTAAAAGGACCGACTGGTAGTGGTAAAACAGTACTAGCGGAAACTCTTTCTTCTTTATTCCAAAAACCAATGCATAGCATTAACTGCTCTGTCGACTTAGATGTAGAGGGTATTTTAGGATACAACACACTACAAACGAAAGATGGTGCATCTGAAGTTTCATTCGTTAACGGTCCTCTTATGAAAGCAATGAAGAACGGTC
The DNA here is from genome assembly GCF_022663075.1 of Bacillus cereus group sp. BfR-BA-01441. Classification (NCBI taxonomy): domain Bacteria; kingdom Bacillati; phylum Bacillota; class Bacilli; order Caryophanales; family Bacillaceae; genus Bacillus; species Bacillus cereus group sp. BfR-BA-01441. The sequence continues at coordinate 69,474 of NZ_JAKUEU010000010.1, read as the reverse complement.
ACTTCCTATATATTGACGAAATCAATATGGCAAAACCTGAAACGTTACCACTTCTTCACGGCGCATTAGATTACCGTAAAATGATCACAAACCCATTTACACAAGAGGTTGTATACGGTGATGACGAATACCGTGTAATTGCTGCGATTAACGAAGGTTACGTTGGAACAAGTGAACTAAACGAAGCGTTAAAAAACCGTTTCGTTATTATTGAAGTTCCTTACATTCAAGGTGATACATTAAAAGAATTATTATTAGCAGAATCAAAATTAAAAGATGTTGCAACAATTGAAAAGTTCGTTGCCTTTGCAAGCGACCTTATGCCTTTAGCTCGCGATGGACGTGTAAGTGAAGAAGCGGCAAGTATTCGTGGCATTATCGACGCATGTGATTTAGGTGTATATATTCCTGTTATGCGAGCGATTGAACGAAGCATAATTGCAAAACTTAATGATGAAACAGAACAAATGACTGTCCGTGAATTAGCAGAAAGTTATTTCTTTGAGGGATAATTTATGAGACAAATTTTTAGTGACAAAAAAATTGATGCGTCGCTGTTTCTACAAATGGAAAACTTAATGTATGCCCTTCTAAAAGAAGACGATGCCTATCTTGAATATGGCTATAAAGCATACTACGACGAAATTGAAAAGAAAGTTGTCATTAGTCACTTTTGGGATGATCGAAAAGAAGAAGATACAGTAATCGGATTAAAAAGCGAAGTGTTCTTAAAAGCACTTGGTAATAAACATTACTCGGACATGACTTTAATTCGTTCTTATGCGATTGAATTGCAAGAATCGCCCCTAAAAAAGTTTTTAACACAATTATTTGTTCTATTAGAAGATTTACGCGTTGAGGAAATTGTAAAGAACTTACGTCCTGGCACGAAGCATGTTTTTAAAAGAAGAAAAGAAATGTATCGCAATTACTTTAGCTCACAAAATGAAATCAATCGCGTTCGTAACTATCACGGTGATCGTCTATTTTGCCTATGCTATCTTTCATTAACGAGCGATAAATATGAAATGTTTAATAATGAATATTTCGAACAAATTGAAGCTATTTTGCATGAAACATTCCAAGCTCGTAATACGGAAGATATTATGTATATCGTTGAGAAAATTCGCTACCGCTTAGAGGAGCTTCTTGAAAGTGATATGCTTAACAACTATTTCGGACATGCACCGCTTTATTTATCTGTTCTTGCAGACGAAAAGAACTGTCGCGTCGAAGATTTAGCAAATGATGATACGCAGCTTATAGATGACGATGAAAATAAAAACAAAATGGATGAAAGTTTCTCCACATGGCATCGTGAAAATAAAAATAACGAAAACGAGAACTTTTTACGCTTTGAATTAGAAAGCGGAACAAAAACAAACATGATGGGCGATACTGCTCGTGAATCAGAAGATGGCGACCAAGCACTTGGTTCTGTACAAGGTACTTCTCAAAAAAGTACACAATCCAACTTTGATGGCGCTGATACAGAAGAAGCAAGGGCTTCACACGCTTCTAGTCAAAATGATGGTGCATATGGTAAATATAACACTGGCGCTTCTCATACATTTAAAGAAGCACGTAAACCAAATCCTGATGAGAAAAAGGATTACCAAGCTATCAAATCAGTCGTTAATAAAGATGTAAAAGAATTAAAGAAAATTATCGAAAAAACGATTGAAAATAAAACGAATGCAAATAGTGATAAATATTACGGAAGACTTCGTAAGAAATTCCTTCGTATTTATACTGAAAAGCAGCCTCGCATGTTTTATAAAAAAGGGCAAGAATCACAAGAGCTCGACGTTGCATTCCAACTGTTAGTTGACTGTTCTGGTTCTATGTATAACAAAATGGAAGAAACGAAGAAGAGTGTTGTACTATTCCATGAAGCTTTAAAATCTTTAAAAATCCCGCACGCTATTAGCGGATTTTGGGAAGATGCCTCTAGCGCTAAACCTGAAGATAAGCCGAACGTTATCCATGAAGTTGTAAATTATAAAAACTCAACGTTACCAAACGTTGGTCCAGAAATTATGCAACTTCGTGAAGAAGAAGATAACCGCGACGGATATATTATTCGTATCGTTTCTGAAAAGCTTGCCAAAAGACCTGAGAAACATAAATTCTTACTAGTCTTCACAGACGGTGAGCCTTCTGCGCTAGACTATCAACAAGACGGAATTTTAGATACGCATGAAGCTGTTAAACTCGCGCGTAAAAGTGGTATGGAAGTAATCGGTATCTTCATCGAAGAAGGCGAAGCGAAAGAAGCAACTTATCAATTGATGAAAAACATTTATAACCATCACTTCTTAGTTGCAAATCACGCTGAAGATTTACGACTGAAGATTAAACCATTACTGAAAAAATTATTACTGAAGACGATTGAATAGAAAATAGGAGCCTTGTGGCTCCTGTTTTTTCGTTCAATTACTTTGTTTCTGGTTGAAACTTGTATGGAATGGCTACTTCTAACAAATATTCAAATCCTCCGTCATAGTATGGGAAGCGCTCATTCGCAATTGTTCGATCCACCCACTCTACTGCAGAAATTTCACCTTCATCTTCCGCAATAAGTTCACCTTTTTCTACATTCGCTCGGAATGTAAAAAATAGCGCATGATTCCCTGATTCTTCAAAGAATTTTTCATTGATCGCAACAAGTCCACCTAACGTAGCAGTTAAACCTGTCTCTTCTTTCACTTCTCTTATTAGTGCTTCCTCTAATATTTCACCTTTTTCCACAGCCCCACCTGGCAATGACCAAACGTTTTGTTCTACATTATGTACCATTAATATTTTATCTGTTTCTTCGTCATGTATTAGTGCATATACGACATCAACTCTTTGCATGTTGCTTTTCTCCTTCAATTAACTCATCCATTGTAAATAAAGAATGTAGTTGTAAACCATCTGCTAATAAGTTTTCTCTTCCCTCTTTCGTTCGTTCAATCACACCTAGAACATGATGTACTTTCGCACCTAGTTCTCTTAAATCTTTCGTGCTTAATAATATTTGACCACCTGTCGTAATAACATCCTCAACAACACAAATATTTTTCCCAGCAATATTAACGCCTTCTGCTAACTTACATGTGCCGTACTTCTTCGCTTCTTTTCTTACAAATACGACCGGTATACCTGTTTGTAAAGATAATGCCGTTGCTACTGGAATTCCTCCCATCTCTAAACCAGCGAGTGCTTCTGTATCAGGAGGAATGAGCTCTTTCAACTGTTTAGTAATTTCTAATAACAGTACTGGATTAGATTCAAATAAGTACTTATCAAAATATTGATTTGATACTTGTCCTGATCGAAGCTTAAATGTTCCCGTTAAACGTGACGTACTGTAAATTTCCTTTGCTAATTCCCATTTCTCCATTCCCTGTCTCCCCTTTACACACAAATTAACTCATTCTATCACATTTGTAATTATTTGTATATTACCAAAATACAAATAAAAAGAGCCGATTCCTAAGAATCGACTCTTCCTATTAATTCATCACTAACTCAGCTGTGAGCTTTTTTTTTAACTTAGCCAGCATGTCAGTTGTCATTTTGTCTAAATCGTATTCTGCTTTGAAGCCCCACTCTTTCATTGCTGCTGTTGCGTCAATAGAGTTTGGCCAGCTATCAGCGATTGTTTGACGAGCTGGATCTACTGCATAATCCATTGTAAACGTCGGAATGTGTTTACGAATTGACGCTGCAATTTGCTCTGGCTCGAAGCTCATTGCTGTAATGTTAAATGCATTTCTATGCACTAGCTTACTTGGATCAGCTTCCATTAATGAAATGATCGCTTGTAAAGCATCAGGCATATACATCATGTCCATGTACGTTCCTTCAGCAATGTATGAGGTGTATGCACCTTTTTTAATCGCCTCATAATAAATTTCAACTGCATAATCAGTTGTTCCGCCTCCTGGAGGAGCTACGTAAGAAATTAAACCTGGGAAACGGACACCGCGCGTATCTACACCAAACTTTTGATAATAATAATCACATAGTAATTCTCCTGCTACTTTGTTTACCCCATACATCGTAGTAGGACGCTGAATTGTATCTTGCGGTGTATTATCTTTTGGCGTCGATGGACCAAATGCACCGATAGAACTTGGCGTGAAGAACTTACAGTTTAATTCACGAGCTGCTTCTAGAGCATTTACAAGTCCACCCATATTTAAATTCCATGCAAATAACGGATTTTTTTCTGCTGTTGCTGAAAGTAAAGCTGCTAAATGAATAATTGTATCTACTTCATTACGCTTTGCGATATCATGTAGTTTTTGTCCATCTGTTACATCTAACGTTTCAAATGGACCAGACGTTACTACTTCACTGTCTGTTTCACGAATATCTGTTGCAATAACATTTGATGCGCCGTATACATCACGAAGTTTCATTACTAGTTCAGAACCAATTTGCCCTAAAGAACCGGTTACTAGAATTTTTTTCATTTTCCCCACTCCTCATTTGCAAGCTATTCAAAAGATGTCGTTACTTAAATGATGCCCATTTCTTTTCCTACTTTTTCATACTTAAGAATTGCTTCATCTAACATTTCTTTCGTATGAGCTGCTGTAGGCATATTACGAACGCGCCCTGTTCCTTTTGCTACAGTTGGGAACACGATAGATTTTGCGTATACACCTTCTTCATTTAGACGTTTACTAAATTCTTGTGTTAATACTTCGTCCCCAATGATACAAGGTGTAATTGGCGTTTCACTTTCCCCAATGTTAAAGCCAAGTTCTTTTAATCCTTGTTTCAAGTAGCGGCCATTTTCCCATAAGCGATCGTGTAACTCTGTGCTTTCCATTAAGATTTCAATTGATCTCATGCAAGCTGCTGCATCAGCTGGTGTTAATGCTGTAGAGAATAAGAATGGACGTGAACGAACTTTTAACCAGTCAATTAAGTTTTGTTTCCCTGCTACATATCCACCAATTACCCCAATTGCTTTTGATAATGTACCAATTTGGAAATCAACTTTATCAGAAAGACCGAAGTGCTTTACAGTTCCTGCACCTTTTCCAAGTACACCTGAACCGTGTGCATCATCTACGTATGTCATTAAATCTAACTCTTCTGCAATCTCAACAATTTCTGGTAGTTTTGCAACATCTCCATCCATCGAAAAGACACCATCTGTAATTACCATTAATTTATTGTAAAGACCTGATTCTTTCGCCGCGATTGCTTTTTGGCGTAAATCTTCCATATCAGAATGTTTATAAACAATAATTTTTGCTTTTGATAAACGACTACCGTCAATAATAGATGCATGATTTAATTCGTCTGAAAGAATCGCATCATTTTTATCCATAACAGCTGAAATCGCTGCCATATTACAGTTAAATCCTGATTGATAAGCAATTGCTGCTTCTGTATGTTTAAACTTTGCAATTGTTTCTTCTAACTTAATATGCAAATCTAAAGTACCGTTAATTGTACGAACAGCCCCTGCTCCAACACCGTACTTATGAATAGCACCAATTGCTGCTTCTTGCAAACGGCTATCTGTTGCTAATCCCAGATAGTTGTTTGAAGATAAGTTAATATATTCTTTTCCGCCAATTGTAATGATCGGTCCATTTGAACTCTCAAGCGGATCAATTACGTTATAAAGCCCCTTTGATTTTAAATCCTCTAAATTTTCTTCTAAAAATTTCGCAAGTGTTTTACTAGACATCGTGAAGCCTCCCATCGTTCATGTAAGCGGATTATTGTCTTAATAGTTCTAATAATCCCTCTACTAGCTTAACACGTTTTCAGAATTTATTATAGAAAAATAGTTTAAAGTAACCGCTTACAATTCTAGATTATATATGATTCATTACAATAAATCTATCATTTACTTTTCATATTTGATAGAATTAAAAAAATATTTCGGGAGGTTTCAAACATGGCATTTACAGAATCTGATGTATACAATAACACAGCATTTTTCGAACAATATATGAAACGAAGATACCGAGAAAATAGCCCAAATGAATCCATTGAAAAACCAGTATTCTTTCAGCTCATTGGTCATGTACAAGGAAAACAAATTCTCGATTTAGGCTGTGGTGATGCTAAGTTTGGCGCGGAATTATTAGAGAAGGGATGCTACTCTTACACCGGCATTGAAGGCTCCGAACTTATGTATGAAAAAGCTAAAAAACAACTAGAAAATAAAAATGGATCTGTTCATTTTTTAAACCTCAAAGATTATACCTACCCCTCTTCCACTTTTGATTTAGTAACATCTAGACTCGCCTTACATTATATTGAACATCTTGATACTATTTTTCAAAATGTATTTCAAACTTTAAAAACAAATGGCACCTTTACCTTTAGCGTTCAACATCCCGTTATTACTTCTTCATTTGAAAGCTTACAAACAAGTGGTAAAAGAACGAGTTGGCTCGTCGATGATTACTTTAAACTAGGCAAACGGGTTGAACCATGGATTGACCAAGAAGTTATTAAATATCATCGTACAACGGAAGAGTATTTCACATTATTACAGCAAGCCGGATTTACCATTACATCATTAAAAGAAGCTACACCAAATCCAACCTATTTTCAAGATGAAGAAGAGTATAAACGTCGCTTACGTATTCCTCTCTTCCTCTTATTTTCTTGTACCAAATAAAAAAAACGATGAATCACTCATCGTTTTTTTATCTCATTGCCTGAGCAACTTCTTTAACTACACGTCTTCCTCTTCCGTGAGGGATACAAAGCGGTGTTCCAAACAACGGATCCGTACTAATTTGACACTCCATTCGGAATACATCACGTACTAGTTTCTCATCTACCACTTCTTCAGGTTTACCTTGTGCATATATTTGTTTATCTTGAATTGCTACAATGTTATCTGCATAGCGGCATGCTAAATTCAGATCATGTAATACCATAACAATTGTTCTTTGTTCTGTTTCATTTAATTCGAATAATAAATCTAGCACTTCAATTTGGTGAGTCATATCTAAGTATGTAGTTGGCTCATCCAGTAAAATGATATCTGTATCTTGTGCAAGTGTCATTGCGATCCAAGCACGTTGACGCTGCCCACCTGAAAGAGCATGCACATCACGCTCAGCAAATTCTGTCATACCTGTTGCTGCAAGTGCCTTCTGTACCATTTCCTCATCTTTTTCTGACCACTGTTTCAGCCATGTTTGATATGGATAGCGTCCTTGTTTTACAAGTTGCAATACTGTAAGCCCTTCTGGTGCTTGCGGTCCTTGCGGTAAAATTGCCATTTGACGAGCAATTTGCTTCGTTTGCATACTTTGAATAGCTTGATTATCTAACAAAATGTCACCAGTTGTTGGCTTTAATAATCTAGCTAGTGAACGTAATAAAGTTGATTTCCCGCAACCGTTGGAACCGATAAAGATTGTAATTTCACCTTTTGGAATTTCTAAATTCAACTCATCAATAATAATTGTTTCACCATAAGACAACGTCAAGCGTTTCGTCTCCAATGCTTTTTGCATATTCATCTCCCTTTATGAATTCCGACTTTTATAAAGTAAATAAATAAAATAAGGTGCACCAATTGCTGATGTAAATACCCCTGCTGGAATTTCAAGTGGTGTGAAAATTGTACGCCCTATTAAATCTGCAGCAAGTACTAGAATTGCACCGACAATAGCTGCAACTGGGAGCAATGCACCGTATAAAGAACCAACTAGCCTTCGTGAAATATGAGGTGCCATTAAACCGACAAATCCAATCCCTCCGGCGAAGGCAACTGCTCCCCCAATTAAAGCCGTACTAAGTAATAACATGAATACGCGTGACTTCGTTAAAGGAACACCAAGTCCTACCGCAATATCATCCCCTAGCTCTTGCGCATTTAAATGTCTAGCAGCTATAAATGATATTACTGTTAAAATGAGAACCCACGGTGCAAGTACCATAACATTTTGCCAAGAAGAGCCATAAACGGTACCCGTAATCCATACATTCGCTTGGCTCGCTTGATAAATTGGTGCTAACAACATAAATAATGTTGTTGCCGCCTTCGTTAATGCCCAAAATCCAACACCAATTAAAACGAGAATAATTGGTGATAATCCATCATTTTTCCATGCAAATAAGTATACAAAAACCGCTACAATCGTTGCTCCTGCAAAAGCTGCTAACGGCATATAATGAATGCTTACAGTTAGCGCATTATTTTTATCACTAAATAGCGCTAAAAATAATACAACTGCGACACTTGCCCCGCCCGTAATCCCGATGATATCAGGAGAAGCAAGTGGATTTCGAACGAGCCCTTGTAAAATACAGCCCGCTACCGCAAGCGCAATTCCTACGAGGATAGCAATTAAAATACGTGGCATACGAAACTTATTTACAACCATATTTGACATTGCATCGCCATTTCCGGTAATTGCTTGCCATACGTCATAAGGAGCAATTTTCATGTCTCCCATACCTGCGCTCGCAAAGAATAATCCTATTAAAACAACTAGTAAACTTAACAAGACGAGACAAGCTCGTTTATACATTAAAAACGAGAGCTCACCTTTTCCTATACGAAACGGAATATATTTCTTCATTTGCTAAGCCCTCTCTTACGTGCAATATAAATAAAGAATGGAGCTCCAATAAATGCTGTCATAACTCCTACTGGTACTTCTTGTGGCATAATGACATATCTTGCTGCTATATCAGCCAATATTAGTAGTATTGCACCTAACAATCCGCTATAAGGCACTCTCCATCTGTGGTCAACTCCAACAAGAAATCTCGCAAAATGCGGAGTAATAATTCCAATAAATCCAATTGGGCCAGCAACCGCAACTGAACCACCAGACAACAGTACAATAATAAGTAACACGAATGATTTCATTAAAATTGTTCGTTGTCCAAGTCCTTTCGCGACGTCTTCTCCCATCATCAATGTATTTACTTTCCCTGCCATCATAAGAGATGCAATCCATCCTATTAATAAATATGGGAATACAGATTGTAAAATTTCTAACTTTCTCCCTTGCACAGATCCAGCAAGCCAAAATAATACCTCTTCAAGTGCTTTTTCATTTAACACAAGTAATCCTTGTGTTAATGATGAAAATAACGCACTAATTGCGACCCCTGCTAACGTTAACTTAAGAGGAGTAGTCCCTTCTTTTCCTAAAGAACTAGAAGCAAATACAAGTACAGCTGCAACCGCAGCTCCTAAAAAGGCAATCCATGTGAAAGCTGATAATGATGTTACTGAAAAGATTACAATTGCTACAACTATGAAGAACGCAGCACCTGAATTTAATCCAATAAAATCTGGAGAAGCAAGTGGATTCTTAGTTAAAGTTTGCATAAGACAACCCGCGATGGCTAAACTAGCACCAACACTTGCTGCTATAAGTGCCCTTGGAAGGCGCACATTTTGAATAATAATATGTTCATTAGAACCATTAAAATGGAAAAAAGCATCTAGCGCTAATTTCCAGCTCGTATTTGTATATCCGAAAATAATACTTCCCCAAATACAAATAACGACTGCAATGATTCCAACAAATAATCCAATCCATTTTGCTTGATTTGTTTTTAATAACATGCAGCGTTTCCCCTTCAATGTATAATGATACGTTGTAAGTGTATTTCAACTTAATTCTCATTGTCAACGGAAATGAGAATTATTTTCAACCATATGTATTGACAATCAAAAGATAAAGGCTTAATATCATGCTTGCTATTGAAAAATATTCTCAACATATAGGGGGTACATAATGAATTTCATGCGGAAGAAATCGTTTACAGTATTTGTATTTTTACTAGCATTTTCAATGCTTTTAAGCGCTTGTGGAAAATCAAATAACAAAGAAGAATCTACAAAAGAAGATAATAAAAAAGAAGTGGTTACTGTAGAACATGCAATGGGTAAAACAGAAGTTCCTGCTAATCCAAAACGTGTAGTTATCTTAACAAATGAAGGAACTGAAGCTTTACTTGAATTAGGTGTGAAACCAGTTGGTGCTGTAAAGTCTTGGACTGGTGACCCATGGTATCCACATATTAAGGATAAAATGAAAGATGTAAAAGTTGTTGGTGATGAAGGACAAGTTAACGTTGAAACAATCGCTTCTTTAAAACCAGACTTAATTATCGGTAACAAAATGCGTCACGAAAAAGTGTACGAACAATTAAAAGCAATTGCACCTACTGTGTTCTCAGAAACATTACGTGGTGAATGGAAAGATAACTTCAAATTTTATGCAAAAGCATTAAATAAAGAAAAAGAAGGTCAAAAAGTTGTAGCTGATTACGAATCACGTATGAAAGATTTAAAAGGCAAACTTGGCGATAAAGTAAATCAAGAAATCTCTATGGTTCGTTTCATGCCTGGTGATGTTCGTATTTATCATGGCGATACATTCTCTGGTGTTATTTTAAAAGAACTTGGATTTAAACGTCCTGGAGATCAAAACAAAGATGATTTTGCAGAGCGTAACGTATCTAAAGAGCGTATTTCTGCTATGGATGGTGACGTATTATTCTACTTCACATTCGATAAAGGAAATGAGAAAAAAGGATCTGAACTAGAAAAAGAATATATAAACGATCCTCTATTTAAAAATTTAAATGCCGTAAAGAATGGTAAAGCATACAAAGTCGACGATGTTATTTGGAATACAGCTGGCGGTGTAATTGCTGCTAACCTATTACTAGATGACATCGAAAAACGCTTTGTTAAATAATATTTCCTTAACCAGCTCCCTTCTGTGGAGCTGGTTATTTTTCAATTCACTTAAATGTCACATTATTTCGTTTTGTATTTTTATTCCCAATATGTTATATTGAGAAAGTAAATAGAATATATTTTCTTTATATCAGAATAAATGTTTTAATCTAAATTTTCTGATTAATCACTATTTTATTTTCTTTTAGAATTCAATTATTACATTTGAAAACGCTTATCATCTCGTTTTCAGGGCAAAATACAGTAACGGTCGAAGAAAAATAGAACTTTTTTAGAAATTTTCTTTCTATTTCCATATAATTCTATTGACTTCTAAATATTTTGTAAATTAAAATGATTACATAAATATCCGTTATACAGGATTAGGGGGAAACAAAAATGGATGCAGCTTTAAAATTAGACAAAGCTGGAGAGCAACAATCACCAAAAAAACATCCACCAGGGTTATACTTGTTGTTCTTTACAGAGGCATGGGAAAGATTTAGTTATTACGGAATGCGTGGCTTATTAGTTCTTTATTTAACAACGAGCTTAGTAAGCGGCGGTTTAGGATTTGATAAAGCAGTTGCAGTTCAAATTTACGGTATTTTCACAATGTTAGTATACTTCACACCTATTATTGGTGGTTGGTTAACTGACCATTTCATTACGAAGCGACATGCCATTACTATTGGTGGTATCATCATGGCAATTGGTAACTTTGTATTATTCTCAATGAACACAAAAACTGGACTTTTCTTAGGATTAGGATTATTAGTTATTGGTAACGGATTCTTCAAACCAAATATTTCGACTTTATTAGGTCAATTATATAGCGAAAATGATTCTCGTCGTGATAGTGCCTTCACTATCTTCTACATGGGGATTAACTTAGGAGCTCTTATCGCTCCATTCATTTGCGGTTACTTTGCAGATTATAGATACGGTTTCTTAACAGCTTGTATCGGTATGATTATTGGGCAGCTTGCCTTTAATTTCTTAGCACCTCGTTACTTAGGGTCTATCGGAACAACTGTTGTAGGTAAACAATCTAAAGAAAAAAATGCAAAAGCAATTGAGAAAAAACCTTTAACAACACAAGAGAAAAAACGTACTGCTGCAATTTTAATTTTAACTTGTTTCGTAGTATTCTTCTGGGCAGGATTTGAGCAAGCTGGTAGTTCTTTAACACTTTACACAGATAAGTTCGTCGATCGTACAATTGGTGGATTTACAATTCCAACACCTTGGTTCCAATCTGTAAACCCACTATTCATTATCTTACTAGCATTACCTGTTTCTGCGTTATGGATTAAGCTTTCAAAAACAAAAAATGGCGATTTGAAAATCCCAACAAAAATGGCATTAGGCATGATTTTACTAGGGATTGGATATTTAGTTCTAACTTTAGCTGTTTTAAAAACTGGTAGCGATGAAGGTAACATTACAATGAAAGCAAACTTACTATTCATTGTATTCACTTACATGTTCCACACAATCGGTGAGTTATTCTTATCACCAATCGGATTATCTATGGTAAGTGCAATTGCTCCTGTTAAATTAGCATCATTATTAATGGGTGTATGGTTAGCTGGTACTGGCTTCGCAAACTTATTAGCAGGACAATTAGCCGCTTTCACTCAATCTTTAGGATATTTAGAAGTATTCGCAAGCATCGGTATTATCGTAATTGTACTGGGATTAGTACTTCTTATGTTCTCTAAGAAAATTGCACATATGATGGAATAACAAAAAGACGCTTCTAAAATTAGAAGCGTCTTTTTTATTAATTCTCCTCTAAAGCTGTCACGTCCACATGAACGCTCTCACCAGGATTAGATACATCATACACTTGAGCACTCCCCTTCTGCTCATCACAGCTCTCAATCCATACTGGTACGCCCTCATATGTAACGTCAATTCTACTTGAAGAAGATAAGATTTGTTTCACACGTTTCACATCCATACTACTATCCCTCCTTTTGCTTACTACACTCCTTTCTATTTTTTCTTTTCCTTTTAGAATATATTCCGTAAGGCAGCATGTTGATTGATAGTCATTTCTTCCTCACATGCTAATATTTACTCTCTCGCTACCTTTCTAACAAATAAAAAAAGACGTATATTCCATACGTCTTTTTCCATAATATTCAAATTTTAAGAAAATAATGTTTTTACTACCGCACTTACTTTATCATTATGGATTTGATAATACACTTCTAATCCTCGTCTTTCAAAGCGTACTACTTTATTTTGCTTTAACTTCGTTAAATGTTGTGAAACAGTTGATTGTGGAATTTCTAATACTTCCTGTAGCTGTGTTACATTACATGTTCCTCTTTGCATAAGTTCCATTACTAGACGTAGACGAAGTGGGTGAGCTAACGCTCTTAACATTTGTACATCTTCTTCTGAAATACGACATTCGAATTGATTTTGGCTCATAAAGTTCCCCTCATTTTCGTTTTTATTTGCGTTTTTATGTTCTTTTTATTTATTTATATATCTGTTCTTATATTTCCTGTTACGACATAACTTTATCAACCTATAAAGCCGAAAAATTTTTCCATCTTTATCAGCAAAAATTCAGGAAAAAATCCTTGCTGATTTTGAATATTATACTATATGATATAACGAAAAAGCAAAATAATGGCCTACGAATACTTTGCTTGCAAACGTTGTTTTATCAAGCTTTTTGTTATATTTTCACCTCATTGAAACGCACAGTAACGGTATTGTAAAATACCGTCTATAATTGATAACCTATCGTAATGTAGTTGAACTATAATTAACCTCTTTGTTACGCTAAAAGGAATTTTCAGTAAAAAGAGATGATGTGATATTAAAAATTTGTTTCTAATTTTTTATTCGTATTGCAAGCGGTTGGACTGTTGTGCAAAACTTCCTATTTAAATCCACTCACCAATCCTCCCTCACACTAGATCAAATAGGACAGATCAGTTCATATATCAAACTTTATACTCGATATAAAAGATGGCATCTAATATACACTTATAGGAAACATGCCAGCTGAATAAGCAAAATAATATGCAAATAGTTTATACAGCACACTTAAATTCATTTGAGTGTGTTTTTTGTCTACTTTATGAACAAAGCTTTTCTTTTAACACTATTATGGAATAATTATACTTTTTTACGTTGACAATAGTGTTGAAGGAGAATATACTAAGCATGTAAGTTGATTGTGAATAGTTTCACAAATAATGTGAATTTCTTCACATATAATAGATAGGAGTTGTCATTATTATGAGTACTTGGACACAAATTTATGACCCATTAAACAATATTTGGTTATCTGCACTAATCGCAGCACTTCCAATCTTTTGTTTCATCATTTGTTTAATGGGATTCAAAATGAAAAGTTACATGGCTGGTCTTTATAGTGTGATTGTCGCTATTATCCTTGCAATATTTGTTTATAAAATGCCAGCAACAGTAGCTGTAGCATCTGCTGGATTCGGTGTTTTATCTGGATTTTATCCAATTTGTACTATCGTTATCGCCGCAATTTTCCTTTACAAATTAACTGTTAAAACAGAGCAATTCAATATTATTCGCGATAGTATTTCAAGCATTACAAATGATCAACGTTTACAAGTATTATTAATCGCTTATTCTTTCGGTGCTTTCTTAGAAGGTGCAGCTGGTCTAGGGGTTCCAGTTGCTATTACAGCCGCACTACTTGTAGGTATGGGCTTTAATCCATTAAAAGCAGCAGGTATTTGTTTAGTAGCTAATATTGCTGGTGGTGCTATGGGTGCTATGGGTATTCCAGTTACAGTGCCAGCACAATTAACTCAACTTGACGCATTAACTATTGGTCGTCAAACTGTTCTTATTTTACCTTTCATTAGTATTATTTTACCTTTCTTACTTGTTTCAATGGTCGATGGAATTAAAGGTATTAAAGAAACTTGGCAAGGTATTCTTGTAAGTGGTGTTTCTTTCGCTATTACTCAATTCGCTGTGACTTACTTCTTAGGTGCAGAACTTACTAATATTTTCGCAGCAGTTGTAAGTATGATTGCTCTTGCATTATTCTTACGTGTTTGGCAACCAAAATCTTCTACTAAAGAAGAAAAACAAGAAACTAAAGCATCACATACATTCAATCAAATTTTATACGCTTGGTCTCCATTCGTATTCTTAACTGCATTTGTAACAATCTTTAACTTAAAACCGATTAAAGCTTTATTTGCTCCAGATGGTGCGTTAGCAAACTTAGTATTTAACATTCAGTTCCCTGGTCTTCATAATGCTGTTATGAAAACTACACCAATTACAAAAGCTGATACACCTTTCGCAGCTGTTTTCAAATTTGATGTATTCTCTTCTACAACTACTGCGATTGTACTAGCAATTATCGTTTCACTTATCGTTTACCGCGTAAAAGGTAAAATGGTTAAAGAATTAATGATTGAAACAATGAAAGAATTAAAAGCTCCAGTATATACAATTTGTAGCGTTATCGCTTTAGCTTACGTAGAAAACTACTCTGGTATGTCATCTACACTTGGACTTGCATTCTCTTCTACTGGTAATGCATTCCCAGTTCTTTCTCCAATCTTAGGATGGATTGGCGTATTCATTACAGGTTCAGTAGTTTCAAGTGGTTCTTTATTCGCACCACTTCAAGCAGTAACAGCAGACCAATTAAACATCGTTCCTTCTACACTCGTTGCCTTAAACGTAGTAGGTGGTACAATGGCAAAAATGGTTTCACCACAATCTGTAGCAGTTGCTTGTGCCGCAGTTGGACTAGTTGGTAAAGAATCTGCTCTATTTAAAACAGCAATGAAATACAGTTTAATCTTCTTAGCTGTTATTAGCTTACTTCAATTAAACGCTGTATTTAATATCTTTTAAAAATAAAACACCGATCCAAGTGGATCGGTGTTTTTCACATTACATTTTTTTATTTTTTAATAAAGAAGCTCCAGCAATTTCAGGGTGAGTCATTTCGAATGGATCTAAAATAATATCCAATTCCTCTTCTGTCAGTACACCATGTTCTAAACATAACTCCCTAACAGATTTCCCTGTTTCAATTGCTTCACGTGCAATACGAGATGCTACTTCATAACCAATATGAGGATTAACTGCTGTAATAATTCCAACACTTTTCTCAACATATTGCTTCAGCAATTCTTCATTTGCCGTAATTCCTTCAATACAATATTCACGGAATACACGGAATCCATTATTCATAATACTAATAGATTGAATTAAATTAAATACAAGCACAGGCTCCATTACGTTTAACTCTAATTGTCCTGCTTCTGATGCTAAGCAAATTGTATGATCGTTTCCGATTACTTGGAATGCGACTTGGTTAATCACTTCTGCCATAACTGGATTTACTTTACCTGGCATAATCGATGAACCTGGCTGACGTGCTGGCAATTGAATTTCAGCTAACCCAACACGTGGTCCAGACGCCATAATACGAAGATCGTTTGCAATTTTAGACATGTTCATCATACATACTTTAAGTGCTGCAGATACTTCTGTGTATGCATCTGTATTTTGCGTTGCATCAACTAAATGCTCTGCACCAACAAGTGGGAATCCACTAAACGTTCTTAAATGTTTTACCACTTGTTCAATATACATAGGATTTGCATTCAATCCTGTACCAACAGCTGTCGCCCCCATATTCACTTCATATAAATGCTGACGAGACTGTTTAATTCTTTTTATATCACGCGCAAGCACTCGGCTATACGCTTCAAATTCTTGTCCAAGGCGAATTGGAACTGCATCTTGTAAATGTGTGCGTCCCATTTTAATAACGTGATCAAACTCTTTTGCTTTTTTACGAAAAGCAGAATGAAGTTCTTCCATTGTAATAAGAAGCTTTTCTAACATCATAAGAGTTGCAATATGAATCCCTGTTGGAAACGCATCGTTCGTTGATTGGGCCATGTTCACATGAGTGTTTGGGCTAATTTTCGCATACGCCCCTTTTTCATATCCCATACGTTCTAACGCTCTATTCGCAATTACTTCATTTGTATTCATATTAATAGAAGTTCCGGCTCCGCCTTGAATAGGATCCACGATAAATTGATCATGAAACTTTCCATCAACAATTTCTTGCGCTGCTTCTGCAATTTCATGTCCAATGTCTTTAGCTAAGTAACCAGTATCTATATTCGCAAGCGCCGCCGCTTTTTTCACAATTGCCATTGCTGTAATGAGTGATGGATGAATGCGATATCCTGTAATTGGGAAGTTTTCTACGGCACGTAATGTTTGTACACCATAATAAGCTGCACTTGGTACTTCTTTTTCACCTAAAAAATCTTTTTCTATACGTATATCCTTCGTTGCTATCATTTTTATCACCTATACTTTTTCATTCTAAATCCTTATCCAAAAAATCCGCCCTCTAAAAACACGAGTATCATTCAGAAGAATTTTTCAGTATCCACCTTCACTATATAGCACCTTTTTTGAAAGCGCAAACATTTATTTTTCTGTATATCCTTTTTATTAAAGTTTATAGAAAATCATTCTTCTACTTTCCTTATTTCCACTCGTTTAATTTGATGCATATCCTTTTCAAGGACTTTAAAATAAAAACCGTGTTTCTCAATAATATCTCCTTCAGCAACGATTTGTTTTTGTACCATAATCCAGCCACCAATTGTATCTACATCATCAGCAATTAAATGTATGCCAAGCAAATCATTTACTTCACTAA
The DNA here is from genome assembly GCF_022663075.1 of Bacillus cereus group sp. BfR-BA-01441. Lineage (NCBI taxonomy): Bacteria > Bacillati > Bacillota > Bacilli > Caryophanales > Bacillaceae > Bacillus > Bacillus cereus group sp. BfR-BA-01441. The sequence goes on along the minus strand of NZ_JAKUEU010000010.1, from coordinate 52,057 downwards.
TAAGCACTTTTCCCTCTACGATTTTATAACCTTCACTTATATGCTCTATAGGGGGATTCTCATCTTCATCGTATTCATCTCGAATTTCTCCAACAATTTCTTCTAAAATATCTTCTAGTGTAACAATCCCAGCTGTACCACCATATTCATCATACAATACAGCTAATGGAATGTGTTTTCTTTGCATTTGTAATAGTAAATCATGAATTGGAATATTTTCTAGCACTTCAATAACTGGCCTTGTATATGGCATAATTGAGCACTCCTCATCCCGATTACCATCCATATAACGAATAAATAAATCTTTTACATTAACCATCCCAATAATTTCATCTTTATCTTCACCAAATACAGGATATCTCGTGTACTTTTCTTGCGCGATTACTTTAATATGTGTTTCAAATGGTTCGTCCTCATATAAGCCTACAACTTCCGTGCGAGGTACCATAATTTCTTTTGCTACTCTATTATCAAATTCAAAAATATTATTTACATATTTAAATTCCCTTTGGTTAATCTCTCCGCTCTCATAGCTTTCAGATAAGATTAACCTTAATTCTTCTTCTGAATGAGCTACTTCATGTTCAGAAGCTGGATGTAATCCGAATAAACCAGTTACAACCCTCGCTGAACCATTCAAAGCCCAAATAAACGGATACATAACTCGGTAAAAATAAATAAGTGGTTTCGATAACAATAAGCTAACTTGTTCTGCTTTTTGTATAGCAAATGTCTTTGGAGCAAGCTCCCCAATGACAACATGTAAAAATGTAATTACTGCAAAGGCAATAATAAATGAAACTGTACTGGAAATTGCAGGTGAGAATTTTAATTTTAAAAACAACGGCTCGAGTAAATGTTTAATGGTTGGTTCCCCTAACCACCCGAGCCCTAAAGCAGTAATTGTAATGCCTAGCTGACAGGCCGATAAATATTCATCTAAATTTGAAGTTACCTTTTTTGCTGCCAGTGCACCTCTTCTTTTTTCACTAACGAGTTGATCAATACGACTGCTACGTACCTTAATAATTGCAAATTCAACAGCCACAAAAAATGCTGTTAACCCAATAAGAATGACTACCATCAATAATTTTAAAATATCCACATATGCTCTTTAGCTTTCTTAGCTAAAGTTACACCTCCTTTTAAAAAGAAGTTTCACTTTAGTTTCTTCAATTATTGGACAGCAACTCTATATAAAATCCACCAATTTTCAAACCTCATACAATTCTAAAGGTAAAGCATCAGGGTCTTGGAAAAAGACGAATTTCTTCCCCGTTATTTCATCAATACTGATCGGTTCCGTCTCAACACCACATTGGTTTAAATGCTTCACAGCTTCTTCTATATTTGTAACAGCAAATGCTAAATGTCTAAGACCGGCTGCTTCTGGAAAACTTTTGCGCTCAGGCGGATTTGGAAATGAAAATAATTCGATTTGATACTCTTCTCCTACACATAAATCTAATTTATAAGAATCTCGTTCCTTTCTATATACTTCATTTATCTCTTTAAACCCTAATATCCTAGTATAAAAATCCTTTGACATCTCATAATTCGAACAAATAATTGCAACGTGATGCACTCTACATATATTCATGCTCTCTCTATTCCTTTCTTTACCAAAGATGCATATTCTCCCTTGAAATGAAAAACATATATAGCAGAATATCTCTTTTAGGGGGCTTACCATGAAATTCATTACTTTTTTCGTCGGACTAATTGTTGTTTTCTTGCTCGCTTATATTGCTAGCAATAATAAGAAGCATATTAAATTTAAACCAATTTTTATCATGCTTATTATACAGTTAATTTTAACCTATTTACTATTAAATACAGAAATCGGCCTCATACTTATTAGAATCATTTCCAGTTTGTTTACCAAGCTACTCGAGTATGCTGCTGATGGAATAAATTTCGTATTTGGTGGTCTTGCAAATAAAGGTGAAATGCCATTTTTCCTTACTGTATTATTACCAATCGTCTTTATTTCTGTTTTAATTGGTATATTACAACATTTCAAAATACTACCATTTTTTATTCGTTGGATCGGGTACTTTCTTAGTAAAATAAATGGTCTTGGTAAATTAGAATCTTACAACGCTATCGCCTCTGCCATTGTCGGCCAATCAGAAGTTTTTATTACAGTGAAAAAACAATTAGCTCAAATTCCCAAACACCGTCTTTATACACTTTGTGCCTCTGCTATGTCAACCGTATCTATGTCTATCGTAGGTGCCTATATGACAATGATTGAACCTAAATATGTAGTAACTGCACTCGTTCTCAATTTATTTAGCGGTTTTATTATCATACTCATCATTAACCCTTACGACGTTAAAGATGACGAAGATATTTTAGAAATCAAAGGTGAAAAACAAAGCTTTTTTGAAATGCTTGGAGAATACATTCTTGATGGTTTTCGTGTAGCCATTGTTGTCGGCGCTATGCTCATCGGATTCGTCGCATTAATTAGTTGCATTAATGACCTGTTCCTCATTATATTCGGTATTACGTTCCAACAATTAATCGGCTATGTATTTGCACCTATCGCATTCCTTATCGGTGTACCCAGTTCTGAAATTGTCGCGGCTGGCAGCATTATGGCAACAAAGCTTGTAACGAATGAATTTGTCGCAATGATGGACCTTAGTAAAATTTCTAATAGCCTTTCTCCCCGTACAGTTGGTATTATTTCTGTTTTCCTTGTATCTTTTGCCAATTTTTCTTCCATTGGTATTATTTCAGGTGCGGTAAAAGGACTAAACGAAGAACAAGGAAACGTTGTTGCGAGGTTTGGCCTTAAATTACTATATGGAGCTACTCTCGTTAGTATTTTATCTGCAATTATCGTAAGCATTATGTTGTAATTAGGTAAAATTTTATCATTTTCTTATCCCTATCTTTTGTATACAATAACGAATAGGTGTCTTATAAATAATCAAGACATCTATTTTTTATACATGTACAATCGCTTTTATTTAGCGTAAAATATTTTTTATGTGTTTGAATACACTTCTAAATGTATACACTTTGATAGTTTTAAAGGAGAAAAAATGATGAAATCCGACACGAACAACAATACGCGAGCCAAAAAAGGACGCTCAAAGAAAAAACGCCTACTTTGGTTCCTTCTTATTCCATTACTAATTGTAGCACTTGGAGCAGGAGGCTACTCCTTCCATATATACAGTAAAGCAAAGTCCGTCTTAAATAACGCTTATGCTGAACTAGGTCGAGGAGATAAGTCCAGTAAACGTGAAAAAGCTGTTAAACCTATGACCGACAATATTTCCGTACTAATTATGGGTGTTGATGAAAGTGATATTAGGGAAAAAGGTTATGGAAAAGCAACTCGAACAGATGCGTTATTACTTGCAACAATTAATAAAAACGATAAATCCGTTAAACTTGTAAGCATTCCACGTGACTCACGCGTCTACATTAAATCACGTGATAAATACGATAAAATCACACATGCGCACGTATTCGGTGGTGTAGACAGCACAATTGATACGGTAGAGAACTTTTTAGATGTTCCAGTTGACTACTATGTAAAATTCAATTTTAAATCCTTTATTAAAATTGTTGATTCTCTTGGTGGTATTACTGTAGACGTTCCAGTTGAGTTCACAGAGCAAAATAGTAAAGATGAAGCAGATGCCATTCATCTAAAAAAAGGACGTCAACATTTAAATGGAGAAGAGGCACTGGCACTAGCTAGAACTCGTCATATCGATAGTGATTATATGCGTGGTCAACGTCAACAGCTTGTATTAGAGGCCATTGCTGAAAAGGCACTATCTCTTAATTCCATTAATAAAATCGGTGGCCTACTAGACGCTGTCGATAAAGATTTAAAAACTAATTTAACTTTTGATGATATGATGACAATTACAAAAAATTCAATGGATTCAAATTTAAAAATGGAAAAAATGCAAGTAGAGGGTACAGATAAATATATAGGTGGTATTTATTATTACGTTCCAAATGAAAAAAGCGTCGATACTATTTCAACTACCCTTCAAAAACATCTCGGTGTTACGAATAAAAATGAACATAAAAAATTATAATAAAAAGGCTGCTAGATCTTTCTAGACAGCCTTTTTATTATATTTTTCAACATATTTTTCATACACATTGTGACAAGAAGTGACAATTATTACAACGGTGTAACATTTTTTATGAAAACATTACACACACAGTGAAAATAATAGTATACTAGTACGTACATAATGTTATTTTCATCATTTTTATACAAAAAATGTAATACATATATTTATACATAAATTTCTGGGGGGAAATAAATGAAGCTAAGTAAAATACTGATCGGTTCTGCAATTGCTGGGGGCATATTACTTTGTGTAGGCGGTGTTGGAGGATATCAATATGTATCCAAATTAAATAATCAATTAGATACTACTGCATTACCAAATACTACATTTGAAGGTATTTCTCTCGATGGAAAAAATAAGAAAGATATTCAAGCAATTATTAATCAAAAGGTAGCTGAATTAGATCAAAAATCCCTTACCTACATATTCCAAAACGATAAACAAACTTACACATGGAAAGATTTAGGGATAAATTATAAAGAGAAAGATATTATTGAAAAAATCTTCAAAGAACAAGAAGGAAACGTAATGAATCGTTATAAAATGCGTAAGCAAGCTGAAAACGGTGAATTAAAACGTGACTATAAATTAACACCACAATTAAATGCAACAGCTTATGAAACCTTTATAAAAGATAAATATAATGAAACATTAAAAAATCCTGTTAACGCAGAATTAAGTATTGAAGGCTCAACAGTAAATGTTAGTCAAAGCCAAAACGGAGAAAAAATTGATAAAGGGAAACTAAGCGGTTTAACAAATGAAGCTATTACTACTGGTAAATCAGATGTTACATTACCAGTTACATTCATAAAACCAGAACGTTCTACAGAAGACATACAGAAAATGGGTATTAAAGAAGTCATTGCTGAATATTCTACTCCAATGGCTGGCCGTAACGGAAATCAATCATTTAACGTAAATAAGTCAGCTAATACTTTAAGTGGGGTTATTGTCGCACCTGATGAAACATTTAGTTTTAACGGTCGCGTTGGCGTAACTGATGCTGCACATGGTTACAAATCTGCAGCAGTATATTCACAAGGTAAAGTAATACAAAGTGCAGGCGGAGGAGTTTGCCAAGTCAGTAGTACATTATACAGTGCAGCTTTAAGGGCAGATTTAGGCATTGTTTCTCGAAGCAATCATTCTATGCCAGTAAATTATTTACCACTTGGGCAAGATGCAGCAGTAGCAGATTATGGTCCAGATTTAAAATTTAAAAATAATACAGGCAATCATATTTATATTCAAGCATTTTCAAATGGAGGTAGTATTACTACACGCATTTTCGGTACAAATACTGGTAAAAATGTTGAAGTTTCTTCTCAAGTAATTAGTAGAACTAGTGATAAAATCACCGCGGTTACGTATAAAAAAGTAACACAAAACGGGGAAGTAATATCAAATGGACAAATTTCAAAAAGCGTATATAAAAGCGCTCCAAAAGAATAGATAATATCAACCGAATAGCATAAAGAAAAAGGCGTGATTAAATCACGCCTTTTTCTTTTGCAGTAATAGTAAAAAAGTTTCAAGATGGTCTTTCGTTTCTTCTAAAGACCACATACGATTTCCTTGCTTCGCAGCTAATACACACGCCTCTTCCCACGCGTTCTTTTTCTTCATATTTATTAATTCATCACGTAATTTCAAAAAAATTTCTTCGTCTTCTTGTTCAATAAACTCTTCCATCACGCTTACTATTTCATCCTCATGAATACTTAACGTACAGTACGATTTAAGAAAGTATTGTAATGTCGTATACATAATGTACTCCCCCTTCTTATTTATCAGATGGATAAGAAGTAATAATCTTAAACCCTAATTCTCCTGACTTATCTCTTGCTAAAACAGTAACAGTTTTTACTAACTTGTCTTTTACACTCATATTTTTCTTTATTACCGTTTTTCCAACAGGAAATGAATGAGTTGTATTTAATACGAGACGAGCCTCTTTAGAATTTTTTAACCAATCTTGAATTTCCTTGTCATGTTGCTTCAAGCTATCTTTTACAGCTTTCGTCGCTGTTTCTTTATCATAGTATGTACTTGCGGCTGACACTTTATCTGTCTTCAAGCGATTCTTCAAATCCTCTTCTGACTTGCCTACATGTCTTTCAATCGTATGACCATTTTTAGGTGGTCCTTCCATTTCATCTAAAATATTATCACTAATTTTTTCTACTGATGTAGCTTGATTCCCTGTCTGTTTCTCTGTTTTTTGTTCTTTTCCTGCACATCCGCTTAAGATCAGCATTAATGCCAATAAACTACTGAAGAAAAGACTACTTATTCGTTTCATCATATCACCTCTTCCATGATTATTATCGCAACTTCACTAAAAGTCAATTTCACAACGAAAAAATCTATCAGTTTTCATTTTTTTATCTATTTTTCCATATTTACTCCAGCAATTTCATCAACCCTCTATTTTTCGCCTTTTATAATATATACCCCATATATTTTATAATTATTTCCCGAATAAAATCACCAATAATATAAGTATAAAACCTTTTTATAAAAAGGGTTTTATACTGTTTTTCAAAACGATTTAAAATACCCCTATTTTTATATACCTAATACCTATATAAGGTATCAGTACCCCTTCTTATCAACGTTTTTCTACATTATGTAAATTTCCCCTTGCCTATACAATCGAAATATGGTGTAATGCAAAAAAAGATAAAGGATTTTAAACAATGGCTGAAACGATTCAAAATTTCTTAACAGAATACTATTCAATCGCAATTCCACTTAGTATCTTAATTAACATCATCATTAGTCTTTTAGGTGTTATTCCTAGCATCTTTTTAACCGCCATTAATATACAGCTCTTCGGTGTAACAAATGGCACAATCATTTCGATCGCAGGTGAGGCCTTAGGGGCTATTATCTCGTTTTATATTTACCGCCTGGGCCTTCAAAAGTTCACTCACGATAAAGTAAATAAGTACCCAAAGGTAGAGCGTCTTCTTTATGTAGAAGGTAGAGAGGCCTTTCTACTCGTTCTATCGTTTCGATTGATACCTTTCATCCCATCAAGTATCGTGACTTTATTTGCAGCTCTAGGGAAAATGTCATTACTCTCCTTCAGTATTGCCAGTACAATAGGTAAAATACCGGCCTTATTGATTGAAGTATATTCGGCATACCAAGTCATGAACGGAACAAATGAAGCGAAGTGGGTTGTAACAATCGCAGGCGTTATTGGATTGTTTTATTTGTGGAAAAAATGGAGAAAAAAATAAAGAAGGAGCCTATGCTCCTTCTTTATTTTTGAGGTATTTTATTACTAGCTCTTCCTTAAAGCCTTAGTTTACACCAACAGCACTAAATGATTGCTTAACTGCTGCTACTTCAGCAGAATTTGCACCATATAAGTCTGCAGCAGCTTGTACTGCACCAGCACGAGCTTGACTAAATGTAGTAGATTGCGTGAAATATTGTGTGTTTGCACGGTAATAAATTGCACCTAACTTATCTTTACCAATGCCCGTTACAGTTACACCGTAATGCGTACCACCATTTGCTAATAAATAAGCTTGTTTATTAATAATGCCGCTGTTTGTATGAACGCCACCGTTATCACTTGAACCAGTGTAACGCTTAGAATAATGGTCTGGATCACCATACTTCGTAGGATCACTCATAGAGCGAAGTGCGTCTCCTGCTTTACCAGGTGTGTAAATATCTTCACCAATCTCCCAATCCGGGTTACGGTTATCATAGAATTCTACTAAAGTACCAAAGATATCAGAAATCGCTTCATTTAAAGCCCCAGATTCATTTTGATAAATTAGATTTGAACTATTTTCCGTAACAGCATGCGTTAACTCGTGACCAATTACATCAATTCCACCAGATAATGAAGTAAACGTTACACCATCACCATCTCCGTATACCATCTGTGATCCGTTCCAGAATGCATTGTTATAATTACTTCCGTAATGAACTGTCGATTTTAACGGTGCTCCTGCATCATTAATAGAATTTCTATTAAACGTAGCTTTATAGTAATCATATGTTTTACCTGCATAGTAATGAGCATCTACTGCTGCTGCATCATACGCTGCATTGAAAACATTATCTGCATCTGCCCATAATGTTCCTGGTAATGTTGAACGGTTTTTCGCATCATATGTGAAAATTGTTGCCCCGCGTGTATTATCTTGTAAGTAGTAAGATGATCCAGATAACGTTGTATTAAGCGACTTCGTATCTCCTAATACACCTTTACCAGTTCCTACTTTATTCGTTCCTGTTACAGGCTTTACAACAGCTTTCGCATCCTGTTTAGGAGCCTCTTGCTTAACTGGTGACTTATCATCATTCGTCACATGATCAATTGTATTAAACTTATTTAATACTTTACCGCTGTCTGCCTCAATGAAATAGTAGTAGTTTCCTGGGCTTGGATCTAAGAAGTTTAGATTTACAACGTATGCATATGTTGTTTCTTCACCATTTTGATATACATATAAGTCCGCTTTTGGTTCTACCTCATATTTCGGTGTTACCCCTAAATCTTGCTGCGCGATTTCAATTGCTTTTGCGCCTTCAATCTTATTTTTATTTTTCAACTTTTCCTTTTTGTCTAAATCAGGTGCAACTGTTCCAGACAATACTTTTAAAGAACCGTCTTTACTTACGTGAGCTACTTGAGTAGAACCCCATACAGGCACTCCTTCGTAAACTTGTTGCATACGTACTACTGTTGAATCAGTTACAGCATCTTTCTTCACTTGTTTCACTTTGAAAGAATCTTGTGCACTCTTTTCCCCTAGCTTGTAATCACCTTTTGCTGCATTTAAGTAATCAAACACAACAGATTCTGCTTTCTTGCCAGTTGCTTCAGTTAGATCACCAGAAATAAACTCAGGTGACTGCACCGTCTCATTGTACTTCTTCGTAGAGAGCACATTTTTAGAATCCGCAAATGCAGAGCCTGTCCCTCCAAACGTTGTAACTGCCATTCCTGTCGCTAACACTAATGCTAAACTTTTCTTTTTCATGAACCTTCCCCCTAATAAAAATTTTTTTGAAAAAGAGTAGTTTCATATTAGCATTATGTTTCCACTATTAATATACTAAAAATTCAAATAATTTTTTTCTCAAGTTTTGTAGAATTTTGAGGAACAAATATTGAAAAACCCCTTTCCGATTGGAAAGGGGTTTCTGTTAAGAATTTATTAATTCTACTACTTTTTCGCCTTGACCATAAATATCCGATGTCCAAGCATATTGCGGTTCCAATACCACTAATACAGCTACCAAAGCCAAAGCACCAATAATTATTTTTTTCATATTATTTTCCTCCCTTTTCTTCTAATAAATTAATTGCTAATTTATAGTAGTTATTACTTTCCTTAAATTCTAGTAATTCCTCGTGATATCCTGCTAGTTCTAAATACACCATTTTTAATTCCTTTTTATTTTCTTCGCCTCTAAAAAATGGGATTGCCTCAACTTCTAAAAATCTTTTATAAACATCTTTCGTTTCAAAGTATTTATTCTTAAGCATTGAAAGTATATATAGCATACTTTTATACTTTTCATCCCTCTTGGCAACATCTATTCCTTTATTAATCCAATCTTTCGCTTCTTCAAATTCTTTTAATTCAATACACTGCAAAGCGATCTCATACACTGCATCAATATAATTTAAATCCTCTTCCTTTTTGTACTTTAGGCATTGTAAATAATAATCTTTTGCTTTTGCATAATCTTTTAAGTTATAGTACAAGAAGCCTAAATTATTTAAAGCAATAGCTGTTATACTTTCTTTATCAGCAAAAGAATTTGCTTCCCTCAAAATATTATTATAAATAGATAGTGCTTCATTATATTGCTTTTTTTGTATATAACTCAACGCAATAAGTAACTGGCAATTTATCACATAACGGAATTTATATTCATTCTTAAATCCTTCCATTGCTACATTAGCAAAATGTAAAGTCATATGTTCAACTTCTAATTCATTATAAACAAGAGCCAAATTGAAATATATTCCATTCTCATGATAACCTTGTTCCTTTGCCATTACTTCTGTTCGAGTCAAATACTCCAATGCCTTCTTATATCTATGTTGTAAAAAATAATATAACCCTTTGCTATACGTATATAATAATTTTTGGAATGGTGAATACTTTTTGTACATCTTCTTTAAGCTCTCTAACTCTTTTTCGACAGCAGGAAAATCCCTTTTCATAATTAAATAACGTGTATACAGCAGTTTATAATAATTTATAATTTCAAAATCCAACACATGCTTCATTTCACCTTGCAACTCTTCATATATACGTTCTACTTGTTGCTTGTCTAAATGAACTAGTGCATTTAACCATTCATCTAGCTTCCCCTTCACATCTTCTTCTACATCTCTCAAATCCGTCACAGCAATTTCTAGTCTTGTGCAGAGCAATTGTAGAATTTCTTCTGATGCTTCGATCTTTCCATTTTCGATCTTACTTAAGTATGAGACAGAACAAATGCCCTGACATAATTCTTCTTGTGTCATTTTTTGCTGGAGCCGTTTATAAAAGACTTGTTTGCCTATTTTTTCTAATGTTTGTTGCATTGTCCTCCTCCATTCTCATTACCCCCATTACTCTAATAATACATAAAATTTGGAGAAATATAAATTGATAAATATAAATTTTCTAAAAAATATGCATAATTTCATTTTTTTCTCTCTTGACTTCACATCAATATCTCTTCTTTGCTACGAATGGTGAAAAATTGGTATACTATAACCAAATTATGGAGGTGTTCTCGCGATGACTCATTATAAAGACGATAGTTATGCCTTACATACAGACCTATATCAAATCAACATGGCTTATACATATTGGAAAGATGGTATTCATAATCGCCGTTCTGTTTTTGATTTATATTTTCGAAAGCTTCCATTTGAGAACGGCTACGCTGTTTTTGCTGGCCTTGAGAAAATTGTAGAGTACATAGAAAATTTCAGTTTTACTGAAAGCGATATCGCTTACTTAGCAGAATTACAATTCGAAGAAGAATTCCTTCATTATTTACAAAATATGAAATTCACTGGGACGATTCGCAGTATGCAAGAAGGTGAAGTTGTATTTAATAACGAGCCTTTATTACGTGTTGATGCACCACTTGGTGAAGCACAAATTATTGAGACTGCCCTCTTAAATATTGTGAATTACCAAACATTAATTGCCACAAAAGCAGCACGTATGAAACATGCTGCAAGTAATGATGAGCTTTTAGAGTTCGGCACAAGACGTGCCCATGAGTTCGATGCTGCCCTTTGGGGGACGCGTGCTGCCTTTATTGGTGGTTTCTCCTCTACAAGCAACGTTCGTGCTGGGAAACGCTTTGGCATCCCTGTAGCTGGCACACACGCTCACTCTTTCGTTCAAGCATATCGCGATGAATACGTCGCGTTTAAAAAATACGCTGAAACTCATAAAAAGTGCGTCTTTCTCGTTGATACATATGACACATTGAAATCTGGTGTTCCAAATGCGATTCGTGTTGCAAAAGAATTTGGGGATCGTATTGATTTCTATGGCATACGTCTTGATAGTGGTGATATGGCTTATTTATCGAAAAAGGCACGAAAACTACTAGATGAAGCAGGGTTTACAAATACAAAAATTATCGCTTCTAGCGATTTAGATGAATACACAATTATGCACCTTAAATCTCAAGGAGCAAAAATTGACGTATGGGGCGTTGGAACGAAATTAATTACGTCCTTTGAGCAACCTGCATTGGGGGCTGTTTACAAACTCGTTGCGATTGAAGATACTGACGGAAAATTAAATGATACGATTAAAATTTCATCTAACCCTAAAAAAATTACCACTCCAGGACTGAAACGAATTTATCGTATTGTCAATCGGGTTAACGATCATGCAGAAGGCGATTATATTGCGTTAGATTCTGAAGAACCAGGAAAAGAAGAGCGCTTAAAAATGTTCCATCCAGTTCACACATATATAAGTAAATTCGTAACAGACTTTGAAGCCCGTGAACTGCATAAAGACATTTTCGTTAACGGTGAAAGAACATATGAACTACCAAGTATATTAGATATTCAAAAATATAATGAACAGAGCCTCTCTCTATTTTGGGAAGAATATATGCGAACTTTAAACCCTGAAGAATACCCTGTCGATTTAAGCCAAGAGTGCTGGGATCATAAAATGAATTACATTCAAACAGTTCGAGAACAAGTTGAAAAAAACATACAAAAGTAAACAGAGAAGTTTCCCCTTCTCTGTTTTTTCAATACTATATGGATATTTGTAAAAAATATATTAAAATAATAAGACGAATGTATTTTATTTTTAAATTTTAATATTATACTATTTTAAAGTAAAATAATATTTGATATTATTTTATTGAGTCAATTTCAACAAAATCACCAATAAAAAAGAGGACGCGGTTCGCGTCCTCTTTTTTATAAATCTTTCACTCGTAATACACGCATTGCATTTAACACTGCAAGTAGTGTCACACCAACATCTGAGAAAACAGCTTCCCACATTGTTGCAATACCAAAGGCACCAAGTAATAAAACGATCCCTTTTACACCTAGAGCAAAGATGATATTTTGCCACACTATACTTCTTGTGCGTTTTGCAATTTTTACAGCTGTCGCAATTTTTGAAGGCTCATCAGTCATAATAACGATGTCTGCCGCTTCAATTGCTGCATCTGACCCTAAACCACCCATCGCAATACCAACGTCTGCACGGGCTAATACTGGTGTATCGTTAATACCGTCACCAACGAAGGCAATTTTTTCTTTTCCGTGCTTCGCTGCATCAATTTTTTCAATCTCTTCTACTTTTTGTTGCGGTAGTAATTCCGCATGAACTTCATCTAAGCCTAATTCTTTACCAACAGCTTCACCAACTGGTTTTGCATCACCAGTTAACATTACTGTCTTTTTAATACCTAGTTCTTTTAACTTTTGAATCGCTTGTTTCGAATCCTCTTTTACCTCATCAGAGATAACAATATAACCTGCATATCTTCCATCTACAGCAACGTGAACTAATGTACCTACTGTTTCTGGTTGCTTAAATTCAATATTTTCTTTTCTCATTAATTTTGCATTACCTGCAAAAATTTCTTTTCCTTGTACTTTTACGACTGTACCGTGACCAGAAATTTCGTTATAATCATCGATTATTTTTTCATCAATTGATTTTCCATATGCCTTTCGAATAGATTGGGCAATTGGATGGTTAGAATATACTTCAGCAAATGCCGCATACTCTAATAACTCTTCACTTGTAGTACCTTCGCTCGGTTCCATTTTTGTAACTTTGAAAACACCTTTTGTTAATGTTCCTGTTTTGTCAAAAACAATATATTTCACATCATTTAAAGCTTCTAAATAGTTACTACCTTTTACTAACACACCACTTTTAGATGCACCACCAATACCTCCAAAGAATCCAAGAGGAATGGATACAACTAACGCACATGGACAAGAGATTACTAAGAACACTAAAGCTCTATAAATCCACTCAGAGAATGTAGCTCCTTCTAAAATAAGTGGTGGAATAAACGCCATGATTGCCGCTGTAATAACTACAACTGGAGTGTAGTAACGTGCAAACTTCGTAATAAAGTTTTCCGTTGGTGCTTTTTTACTGCTTGCATTTTGAACTAAATCTAAAATTTTCGATACAGTTGATTCACCGAATTCTTTTGTAACTTCAATTGTCAACACACCGTTTTGGTTCACAAAGCCACTTAATACATCATTTCCAACTTCAACTTCACGTGGTACAGATTCACCTGTTAATGCTGAAGTATCTACCATTGATGTTCCTTCAATTACTTTTCCGTCTAACGGCACTTTCTCACCTGGCTTAACGATAATATAATCGCCAATTTGTACATCTTCTGGTGATACTTGTTTCGTTTCATTTCCAACCTTTACATTCGCATAATCAGGACGAATATCCATTAATGAAGTAATTGATTTTCGAGAGCGGTTTACCGCAATGCTTTGGAATAGTTCTCCTACTTGATAAAATAGCATTACTGCTACAGCTTCTGAGTATTGTTGAATTGCAAAAGCTCCTACAGTTGCAATTGCCATTAAGAAGTTTTCATCAAATACTTGGCCACGAGTTATGTTTCTTACCGCTCTCCAAACGATATCTCCACCTATTAATAAATAAGCAAGGACGAATAACGGAATTGTTACCATTTGTGGTAAGCCCGCTAATGCAGCAATTGCTGTCAAAATTCCGCCGACCACTAATCTCCCTACCATCTTTTTCACATTTGCTTCACCATGATCATGACTATGCCCGTGGTCATGACCGTTCTTCTCTTCACGAACAACTTTCACGTCTGGCTCTAACTTTTGAACGACATTTGTTATATTTGCTACAGTCGCTTCTAGTTCTCTTTTATTCGCAACTTCTACTCGTAGTTTCTTCGATACGAAATCAACAGTTGCTTCTGAGACAGCTGGCATTTCCTTAACTTTATTTTCAATTTTCATTGCACAGTTCGCGCAATCTAAACCTTCTAATATAAATACTTCTTTAGCAATTTTATTTTTTTGTTCTTCTTGCACTTTAATATGCGGTTCTAATTTTGTAACGAGTTGTTTTGCTTCCATAACAACTTCGTTTTCTTTATTTTGTGCCGTTTCTAAAATCATTGTCTTTGTTGCAAAGTTTACAGAGCAAGAATTTACTCCTTCTATATTCCCAACACCTTTTTCAATTTTCATTGCACAATTCGCACAATCTAAACCTTCTAACATCAGTTTCTTTTTCACTAACGCTTCAGCCATCGTTCTCCCTCCTCGCGTTCTTTTTATTCTTCTTCGTTTACGTGTTCAAACGCTTGCTCGAAGATATGAATTACGTGCTGGTCAGCTAACGAATAATAAACAACCTTTCCTTCTTTACGATTCTTCACAAGTTTCGCTTGCTTTAACACACGAAGCTGATGCGAAATAGATGATTGTGTCATTCCTAATAAATAAGCTAAATCACAAACGCACATTTCAGCTTCAAATAGCGCATGTAATATTCTCGTACGTGTACGGTCACCTAATACTTTAAATAGTTCTGCTACTTTACTTAAACTTTCATCAGTTGGAATTGTTTGTTTTACTTGCTCTACAACTTCTTCATGAATTATCGTTTGAGAACATGTCTCTTGTGGTGTTTCTACTTTATTTCCAGCCATTATAGCTCACCTCTTTAATTGAACATATGAACAATCATTCATATATCTTATACTCTTATTATATGAGCGCCTACTCATATGTGTCAATGAAATCTGATTTTTTTTTATGAACTTTCCGTTCACATTTTAATAAGTCATATACATATTTTTCGCATCCTCTATATTCTCATACAAAAAAGGATGCACAATTCGCACACCCCTTTTTACTTACTTTTCATTTTCACCGCATCCACAATTAAAGAAACAAATCCTAACTGATTATCCCGATTTCTATGGTCAAAACGTTTCGAACGATAAATAAATCCATCTTTCTCATTCCAATCATTATAGTGAAACTTACCATTTTCATCACAGTATTCTAAGAGCCTCACTTGAAAACCTGCTGATTCAAATATGGACGTGATTGTTTTATAGTTATGAACAATTTTATGGCTTGCTGCAGGATGATCTAATGGACCAGGTCCACCTACTTGTACCCCTTGCTGATATTCTTCATCTGGAAAAAATGCATCTGGTACTGCACAACGAATATATCCATTATCCATTAAAAACTCATAACAAATTTTTGCAGCTTCAATTCCTTCTTCATATGATAAATGCTCCCATACATGTTCTGCCAAAATTACTGATAAAGAATTAGGTTGAAATTTATCAAGCCAAGTTTCTCTCCGTAATAAATTTAATTCTTCTTCATTCGTATGTAACCAACCAGGGTTATTATTATAACCCTCTGCTCCAACTACAACTTTTGTTTCTTCCATTTTGCTCCCACCCTTTTTTCATATTCCGACATAAAAATTCAACAAAGTAATATATATTCCCTTTATTTCAACAAAAGAAAAAGCCTTGCGCGCTCCCTAGACGCACAAGGCTTACTATACTTATATCCCTTTTAATTAAGCTTTTAATTAGCTTGTTCTAAATTATCCTGCGAACTTCCATCGTCTTTTAAATGACTATGTTTTTTCGAATAAACAAAGTATACAACTACTCCAATTGCTAACCAAGCACCGAAGTACATCCATGTTTTTAATGGTAGATTTACCATTAAGAATAGACAACATGCAATCGAAATAATCGGCAAGATCGGTACAAGTGGTACCATAAATCCACGTTGTAATTTTGGATGTGTTTTACGAAGAATAATAACTGACACACCAACCATCGCAAATGTTAACAACGCTCCAATATTCGCTAAATTCGACAATTCTTTTAAATCGATAAATCCAGCAATTAAAGCACTACCAATTCCTGTTAACCAAACTGTAAATGTTGGCGCTTCTGTCTTTTTATTAATTTTCGCGAAAGATTCTGGCAATAAACCGTCACGGCTCATCGCAAAGAATACACGTGTCGTTGCATAAATGTAAGCAAAAATTACTGCCATAATACCAATTACAGCTCCAATTGCGATTACACCTGCTACTTTATCTTGTCCTACAACTTCTAACACATATGCCATAGCTTCTGGTACATCTAATTCTTTATAAGAAACCATACCCGTCATAACGAGACAAACTACAACATAAATGATTGTACAAATGACTAACGAAGCGATAATACCAATCGGTAGATCACGTTGCGGATTTTTTACCTCTTCAGCAGAAGTTGCTAATGCATCAAATCCTAAGAAAGCAAAGAATACTGCTGCTCCCCCCGCGAAAACTCCACTTAAACCGTACGGTGCAAATGGTATCCAGTTTTCTGGTTTCACGTAGAATACACCAACTGCAATGAATAAAACAACGATACCAATTTTAATTAATACCATTATGTTATTCACGCGTTTACTTTCTTTCGTACCTCTTGATAATAACCAAGTTATAACTAATGTAACGATAACTGCTGGTAAATTCACCATACCACCTTGAGACGGAATCGTTAGCAGTGCTTTTGGAATTTCAAGCCCTAATCCACTCACTAAGTTATGGAAGTAACCAGTCCATCCGCCAGCTACTGCGGCAGTCGTTACAACATATACGGATAGTAATGTCCATCCCATTAAATGAGCTACAAACTCACCAATTGTTGCATATGAGTATGTGTACACACTACCTGAAACAGGAAGTGTAGAAGCCACCTCTGCGTAACATAATGCTGCAAATCCACAAACGATGGCTGCAATCATGAATGAAAAAATAACTGCTGGACCAGCATCTCTTGCTGCTACTAATCCAGTTAATACTAGAACTCCTGTACCAATTATCGCACCAATCCCTAGCATTGTTAGGTCAAATGCCCCTAGCGTTTTCGTCAAAGTTTTACTTTTACTTTCCCCTAACAATTGCGTAACGGATTTCTTTTTAAATAGGTTGGCCACGATGTATGCCCCCTTTTGCCAAGAAGAGCTAAGAGATCTTCACTCTTAGCTCTTATCATGTTGTTTTATATATTGTTCGATTTTGTTTTGTATAATGCTTCTATTAGCAAGATACTGTTTCTG
This sequence comes from Bacillus cereus group sp. BfR-BA-01441, assembly GCF_022663075.1. Classification (NCBI taxonomy): domain Bacteria; kingdom Bacillati; phylum Bacillota; class Bacilli; order Caryophanales; family Bacillaceae; genus Bacillus; species Bacillus cereus group sp. BfR-BA-01441. Next base: position 34,285 of record NZ_JAKUEU010000010.1, on the reverse strand, counting down.
CTTCTAATAATTCTTTAGCACCTTTGTACTCTACACCGTGAGCTTCTGCAACTGCTTCGAATGTTACATAGCCATCTAATGTGTTAATACCTTTTAGTAATGCAGAGTTGCCTAGGCAAGCTTCTTTGTAGCCTTTGTTAGCAATTTGTACTGCATATGGTACTGTTACGTTTGTTAATGCAAGAGTTGATGTACGTGGAACCGCACCTGGCATGTTTGCAACTGCATAATGAACAACGCCGTGTTTTTCGTAAGTTGGGTTATCATGAGTTGTAATACGGTCAGTTGTTTCGAAAATACCACCTTGGTCAATCGCGATATCTACAACAACAGAACCTGGTTCCATTGATTTAATCATTTCTTCTGTTACAAGTTTTGGAGCTTTTGCACCTGGGATTAATACTGCACCGATTACAAGATCAGACTCTTTAACAGCTTCTGCAATATTGTAAGGATTAGACATTAAAGTTTTTACTTGGTTTCCGAAAATGTCATCTAATTGACGAAGACGTTCTGCACTTAAGTCGATGATTGTTACATCCGCACCTAGTCCAACTGCAATTTTAGCAGCATTTGTACCAGCTTGTCCACCACCGATGATTGTTACTTTACCACGTTTAACCCCTGGAACACCTGCAAGTAAGATACCTTTACCGCCTTTGTTTTTCTCAAGGAATTGTGCACCAATTTGTGCAGCCATACGACCAGCTACTTCACTCATAGGTGCAAGTAATGGTAATGAACGGTTTTCTAATTGTACTGTTTCATATGCGATAGAAACAACTTTTTTCTCGATTAAAGCTTTTGTTAATTCTGGCTCTGGAGCTAAGTGTAAGTATGTGAACAAGATTAAGCCTTCACTGAAGTGTTTGTATTCGCTTTCAATTGGTTCCTTAACTTTCATAACCATTTCCATATTCCAAGCTTCTTCAGCTGTATCAACAATTTTTGCTCCCGCTTCAACATACTGAGCATCTGTGAAACCAGACCCTAAACCTGCACCCTTTTGAATGAATACTTCGTGATTGTTACGAATTAAATGTACAACACCTGCTGGTGTCATTGCCACACGGTTTTCGTTGTTTTTAATTTCTGCTGGTACCCCAATACGCATAATGAAATGCCCCCTTATAATTAACAGAAAAAAGAGATTCTTTTTTCTTTTTGTAATAATTAATAACTTATGTCCTTATTCTAGCATAACTTAAAAGTTATGAAAACGCTAACATATCATTTTCCTAAAGTTTTTATATTTAGAATAGTGTAAATATATAAAACATTGATTCTATTAGAGGTTTCGTGTCATTCCATTATCTTTCACTCTATTTTTATTATACTGCTTCAAAATAAAAAGCAATCATTTATTATTTGACAATAATTTAACAATGTAAGAAACCTAAGCGATAACGTATACATATACAGTTATTACTTTACTCAATACTTTAGAGATATATTCTTTTCACAAAAAAACAGCTGCTAGCATTTAGCTAGCAGCTGGGTAACTTATAAATAACTTAGAAAATAAATCATCTGTCGTTTCAGTAATTTTATCAAACAGATCACTTTCTTCCGCTTCTTGCTCTTTTAACATCTTAATTGTTTCACGTGCATCTTCAGGGTAATCGGTTATGATACCATCTACGTTTAACTTATAATATGCCTTTAAATTTTCCATATCATTTACTGTCCATACGTAAATTGGTTTGTTTAACTTCCTTGCTTCTTTTACTAATTTCTTATTTAACATATATTCTTCTGCTACGTAAAAGTCAGCCTTCACATTCTTTAAGTTAGCTCTACTTGCATACAGTATATACCCTACTTTTATATCTGGATTTGCACGCTTAAACTCTTTAATAAGTGGATAGTGTAACGTTTGAATTACACATTGCTTCTCAAATTCATTATCTTTAATCGTTTTTAAGACTTTGTTTACAAAATCTTTTTCGCCCCCATGAAGCTTCACTTCTATATTAAGTTTGATTTTGCCATTTGCTAGCTTAATGATTTCATCAAGTGTACTTATTTGTCCTGAAAGTCCATCTTGACTAAGGGTAAGCTGCCTTAACTCAGCCATCGTTAAATCTGACACATGTACATTGGCATTTGCGAGACGTTTCAGCTTCAAATCATGTATAACCGCTAGCTCACCGTCTTTCGTTTGTAATACATCTATTTCAGCGTAGTCTGCTTTTGCATCAATAGCACCTTGCACAGCTTCTTTCGTATTTTCTACGCCTTTTGATATATACCCGCGGTGCGCCATAATAATCGGTTCTTTATACGAATTTGAAATAAACGTTACAATGAAGGCAACGACCATTCCCGCAGTAATAATCCCTACAATGTATACGCCAATGAATTTCCAACGATGTTTTTGGAAAAAGCATTTATCTGCTTTCGTTTTCGAATAATCTAATCCTTCTTCTAATAAAACATCTTCAACCGGTACCTTTTGTAAGTATAATCGCGTAATCGCCATAATATAAAATGGCGTCACGATAAAGCTGAATAAATACAATGTGCTCGTTAAAAATACCGAAATCGTTGATTCAGCTAATAATGCAAATGTTCCTTTCGGGTTTGTAAATTCATAAATACCCCATAGGCACAATAAATACATTCCCAAAAACATGACATATACAATTCCAATTGAAATAAAAAATCCTACTAAAAAGAATAGTACTTTAAAAAAGCTTTCCTTTACTAAAGTTGCACTTTTACGTGCTGCCACGCGAAATGGTTTTTGCTCTAAAACAACAATAGGTAGAACGAAAATCCATCGAAGATTCAAATACGCGACTACAGCAAAGAACGTGTAATAACCAACTTGTCCCATCGTTGTCTTAAACAGCTCTCCTGTAATAAAGTTAGGAATTTGAATTTGCGGGATTAATGCCGTTTCATATCCCATATTTAAAAGAGGCAACAATACGACAGCATATAAAATAAATCCTGGTAAGCAATATGTGAAAAGAGTAGGTAAATACGTTACCGTTTTATATAAAATCGGACGTAATTTCACCTTCTGTCTTTTATGAGCGAAATACGAAATAATAATAAGCACCGCAAATTCTGTAAAGATAAGAAACAGTGCTAACAATGATAAAATTACGATTGCTAAGATGCCATAAGGCGTCTTTAAAAATGCTAATAATTCATCATTTGTCGCATTTGCATAACCACCAAAATACAATAACTTATTAAAAATAATCCCAAATAGTGGAACAAACACAATCGCTGCTAATAATTTATAAGCAAGTTGAAAAGTTAATACATTCCAAAAGGCAAATTTAACTGTTTGAAAGGAATGTCTCATTACTCCTGGTATAGATAGTTTTTTACGGTGTTGCATATATTCCTCCAAATTCTAAAACGGTATTTGAGATGGATTCCATATTTCCAGTTCTAATCCATCTTTTTAATAATAATATATTCCGCTTAACATGAACACACTTATACATATAATGAAAAAAGTGATGGCTACTTCCCATCACTTTTTCATTTATTCTATTTTTTCTCTAGCCCTTGTCCAAATGCTTTCAAGAAGCTAAAACCGAATGTAATAGCTCTATTGATATCTGGATCTTTTAATACTTTAAAGAAATCCATCACTTTTGTTTTTTTGCCACTATTTAATTCATCTGTTGCAAATTGCAATCCTGTAACTAAACTTGACGTAATTTGCTTCGTTATTTCTGGGTCAACTGAAGATAACGCTTCTCCTGCCCCCATCATATTATTTAACGCATTTTTAACGGGTTCACGATTTAATTGCTCCACAGCGATTTTTGAAACATCTTCCTTCGCAGCAAGTAAACTAATTGCCGCATCTAATATACCAGCCTTCTGCAACTGTGCTAAAAGCTGCATCGTTTCTTCTACTGCTTCACGATTATTAGATAGCTCATTTAGAAGTTCATCTGCTACTTGCTGTTTCTGTTCTTCCTCTGTTACAACTTTCTTTTTAATTACAGTAATTTCTTTCGCCACTATCTCCGCCCCCTAGTCCACAAGTGATACGTATTGTTTTCTTTGCCATTTTTGCTGGATTTCAACACCGTTTTGCGGATTACGCTTTTTATCTCTCGGGTTTGAAGATGGTAACGGACGATTCCCTTTTTCACGTAGTACACGCATCTTTACCATCGTTTGTTTGTACGCTGGTGTACACGTATAAAGATCTGTCGCCGTTCCAGTTAAAATATTGATTGCCTCTTCATTTACCGTTGCATGCATCGGTAAATATAGCTCTTTCCCCGTTACACGATCTGTAACAAGTGCCTGTACTTTAATTTTCCCAAATGGTGATGCTAATTCTACAAGGCCACCATCTTTCACATTGCGCTCTAGGGCAAGTTCAGGCGAGATTTCAACGAACACTTCAGATACTTTAGATAAAATACCAGCCGATTTATTCGTCATATTCCCTTCGTGGAAATGTTCTAACATACGACCATTATTTAAAAGTAAATCATACTCATCTGGCGCTACAACTGGTGGTACCCATTCATCTAATGATAGACGAGCTAGTTTATCCGGGAAGTTAAATCCGTCCACATATAATAGCGGTGTATCGCTACCATCATGGCTACCCCAACATAAACTATTCCATCCTTCTAAACGATCGTATGTTGCCTGAGAATATAAAGGTGCAAGCGATGCAATTTCATCCATGATTTCACTTGGACTTTCATAATTCCAGTCCCCGCCAAGCGCACGAGCTACTTTTTGTAAAATCCACCAGTCTGGCTTTGAATCACCAAGCGGCTTCAATACTTCATATAATCTTTGAATACGGCGCTCTGTATTCGTAAATGTTCCCTCTTTTTCTAAGCTTGGTGCTGCCGGTAAAATAACATCAGCAAAACGAGCTGTTTTCGATAAGAACATATCTTGAACAACAAGGAAATCTAAATTCGCTAAAATATGTTGTACATGGTTGGCATTCGAATCTACTAAAGCCATTTCTTCACCCATAACATACATACCACGCAGTTTTCCTTCATCTGCCGCAAGTAACATTGCAATATTATTTAAGCCTGGTGCTTTCGGAATTGTAGTACCGTATGCTTTTTCAAATTTCGCACGGAGCGCATCATCTGAAACCGCTTGGTAACCTGGAAGCCAGTTTGGTAATGTTGCCATATCACAAGCGCCTTGTACGTTATTATGTCCGCGTAATGGATATGCTCCTGCACCAGGACGACGATAATTACCCGTAACAAGCAATAGATTTGAAATTGCTGCTGAAGTTGTACTTCCTCCAGTATTTTGCGTTACACCCATTCCCCAAAGTACACAAGTACCATCTGCTTCATATACCATACGAGCCATTTCTTTCAGATTTTCTTTCGAAATCCCCGTAATTTCTTCTGTATAATCAAGCGTATACTTTTCTACCATTTTGCTATATTCATCAAAATTCTTCACATTTTCAGCTATGAACTTTTTATCGTGCCAATCTTGATCAATAATATATTTCGTAATACCAGCGAGCCATACATAATCAGTTCCTTGGCGCGGATGAATGAATAAATCCGCACGCTCTGCCATTTCATGTTTACGAAGGTCCGCCACAATTAATTTTTGGTCATGTAATTTATGAGCACGTTTTACACGCGTTGCAAGTACAGGATGTCCTTCTGTCGGATTTGCTCCAACGATAATGACAAGGCCTGCTTCCGCAATATCTTTCACTGTTCCAGCGTCCCCGCCCATACCGACAGTTTTAAATAAACCGTCTGTTGCTGGAGATTGACAATAACGGGAACAGTTGTCTACATTATTCGTTCCATATATTTGACGGGCTAGTTTTTGCATAAGATAATTTTCTTCATTCGTTACTTTCGAAGAAGAAATAAACCCAAATGCATCACTTCCATATTCTGATTTAATATGCTGCATATTGGATGCAACAACTTCAAGAGCCTCTTCCCATGAAGCTTCAACAAACATATCCCCTTGGCGAATTAATGGCTTTGTAATACGATCTTCACTGTTTACAAAATCCCATCCAAATTTGCCTTTTACACATGTTGAAATACCGTTAACCGGCGCATCTGAAACAGGCTGCACTTTCAAAATGTGGCGGTCTTTCGTCCATACTTCAAATGAACAACCTACACCACAAAATGTACAAACTGTTTTTGTTTTATTCACTTTCGTCTTACGCATCGCAGCCTCTACTTCTGAAACTGCTAAAATACTACTATATCCCGGCTCTACATCCTTTACAAAATCAATCATCGGATCTAACACATCCGGTTTCAATCCTGTCATGAATCCAGCTTCACCTAACATTGATTTCTCCATCAACGCATTACATGGACATACTGTTACACATTGCCCGCAACTTACACAAGATGAGTCATTTATACTTACACCATTGTCCCATATAACACGTGGACGGTCTAAGCTCCAGTCTATCGATATAGTTTCATTCACTTGTAAGTTTTGACATACTTCTACACACTGTCCACAAGCAATACATTGATTTGGATCATATCGATAAAACGGATGTGACATATCCACTTCACACGCACTTACTTTTGGCTCATACGGATATTTCTGTTCCTCAATTCCCATCATATGTACTGTATTGTGGACTTTACAGTTACCATTATTGTTATCACAAACGGTACAATACAGTAGATGATTCTCTAATATTCGATCCATTGCCTCAGTCTGTGCCTCTTTTGCACGCTGGGACTGTCTTTCGATATGCATACCGTTCTCTAATTTCGTTGAACAAGCACGCAATAACTTTCCATTTACTTCTACAATACACGTATCACAAGTTTGAATTGGATCTACTTCTGGTACATGACAAATTTGAGGATGTTCCAAATTACTCTCGTTAAATAATTGTAGTATCGTCTTTTCACCTGATGCAGAAAATTCTTTACCATCGACGGTTACACGGACTGTCTGTTCTGCCATAGTTTCCCCTCTCCTTACAACCAACTGTACAACACAATCATGAATCCGTTTTCAAAATCGCATTACTGTACATATTTTTGAAACGCTCTACCCAAATACTTTCTTATGAAGTCGATTCTAGATGTTATAAGGTATAACTACGAAAGCTTGAAAATATCACTATTCTACAGTTCTATTATATCGTACATATACAATAATAACCAAAATAATCTGTGATCTTCTTGTTAATAGGTGTTTTTATTTTTCCCATTGTTTTATGATAAATGTGGGAGAGAAATACATATAAAAGGGGAATTAAATATGGGGCCTACGCAAGAGACTTATACAATTGTACGTTATCAATCTGGTACATTTTCAAAACAACTTGATGAGATTGTTACAGAATCTCCTATTACTATTAAATTGAATGGTGAAGAATATGTAACAGTCGTATGCACACCAAATTATATTGAAGATATGGTAATTGGTTTTTTAATTTCTGAGGGGATTATTTCTTCCTATAACGATGTTGAAGAACTATGGGTTCAAAAAGATAACGGAATTGTCCATGTAAAATCATCAAAAGTGAATCCGCTCTATCAAACTTTATATAATAAACGATACGTCACTTCTTGCTGCGGAAAAGGTAGACAAGGTTTTATTTTCGTAAACGATGCAGCAAAAGCAAAAGACTTACATGATATACATGTAAAAATTACTCCTGAAGAATGTTTTTACTTAATGAATACGTTACAACAATCTTCCACTACCTTTCGCCAAACCGGCGGTGTTCACAATACCGCGCTCTGTGATCGAAACAAAATCCTCCTATCAAGAATGGATATTGGCAGACATAATGCATTAGATAAAATATATGGTCATTGTTTGCGCAACGATATATCTGTTATAGGAAAAATTATCGCATTTAGCGGACGTATTTCATCTGAAATTTTACTCAAAGTTTCAAAAATCGGATGTGAAATTGTTCTATCTAAATCTGCCCCAACAAAACTAGCATTGCAACTCGCTCACGATTTAGGCATTACAGTCGTAGGATTTATCAGAAATGAATCCTGCAATATTTACACACATCCACATCGAATTGATGGTTATCAATCGAATAACTAAAATAACTCCTCAATTGAGGAGTTATTTTAGTTATGAAAATGTAATATATTAAAGACTTGAATAGTTAATAAAGTTAATATATAATTTCATTACATATTAAAAAACAAAACATTGTAGCATATATCTTTTCATTCTTTTACAAATTAAAAGAGACTGCTAACAAAACACATACACATTCTTATAAAAGTAATGGATTTATTTTATTTGAAATCGACCAAGGAGGTTACAACTATGGAAATTCGCTTATTAACGACAGAGGACGCAGAAATATATTTAAAAGTTTGTATGGAAGGTTTAACGAAGAACCCGGAAGCTTTTAGCTCTTCCTATGAAGACGTTTTGAAACATGAGGATCCTGTAGCTGCTATGGCAAAACGATTAAGCAATCCGGATAAGTATACTCTAGGGGTCTTCAAAGATGATGATTTAATCGGCATTGCTACTTTAGAAACAAAGCCTTTTATAAAACAAGAACATAAAGCAAAAATCGGTTCCGTTTTCGTTTCCCCAAAAGCGCGTGGCCTTGGAGCAGGACGAGCTCTTATTAAAGCAATTATTGAAAATGCCGATAAATTACATGTAGAACAACTTATGCTCGATGTTGTAGTTGGTAACGCTGGTGCCAAAAAATTATATGAATCATTAGGTTTCCAGACTTACGGCGTACAAGAGCGTTCATTAAAACATAACGGTCAATATTGGGACGAGGAACATATGGTTCTGTTCTTAAATGATTAATACTTCAATATAGTTTTCCAAAAGCATCTTTTTATTAAGAAAGATGCTTTTTTCATTACAACAATGTAATCTTCATGTCACCTTTATCGATCGTACCAAACCTTTCCATTCATTATACTAAAAATATAAAGTGAAACTTTACTCAGTGGGGAACTACATCCCACGCTGATCGCATGTACTTGATATGTAGAGGAGAATGTGACATGAAACAAAACAAACGAGCTATGCTTTTAATATTTACTACAGCAATTGTAACTTCTGGATTAGCAATTTTACCTTGGTTTATTATATGAACACTCCCCCTAACAATGAAAAAAGCTGATTGCTTCTTAAGAAGCAATCAGCTTTTTTTATATTATAAAATCCCCAAAATTTTATTTACGCAACTTATAATAATAACCATAGATACGGCAACGCACATGACAACCGTATTACGATCTTGCTTTTCTTTTTTTGAAATTTCTTCTTTTGAATTCATGTGTATGATCTCCTTTTAAAAAAAGTGTGAGATAGGAAATTTTTCTTATCCGATGCGAGGTGAATACGAAAACCCTCTCTATCTCACATACACAATAGAATGGAATTGTCATTTTATAAATAAAATGACATGACGTTATGTCGCAACATAGGGTATTTTGTGTCGCTACGTTTTCTATTATAAAAAATAGTTGTGCAAAACTAGTGCATTTTTTATGTCAATTACTCTGAGCGAAAAAATCAGCCCTCCATTCAATCACATAAAAAGAGTTTTTTATTATTTTCATGTAAACTATACAAGTAGAATGAACAGTTTGGGGTGCACAAGATTATGGTAAAAATTTTATTAGTAGACGATGAAGAACGTATGTTACGATTATTAGATCTGTTCTTAAGCCCTCGCGGCTATTTTTGTATGAAAGCTACCTCTGGCCTTGAAGCACTAAAATTAATCGAACAAAAAGAATTCGATATTATTTTATTAGATGTTATGATGCCAAGTATGGATGGATGGGATACTTGCTATCAAATTCGTCAAATTTCCAACGTTCCTATCATTATGTTAACAGCTCGCAACCAAAACTACGATATGGTGAAAGGCCTCACGATGGGCGCAGATGATTATATTACAAAACCATTTGATGAGCATGTATTAGTCGCACGAATCGAGGCTATATTACGCCGTACAAAAAAAGATGGCTTTGTTAGTTTCAATGGTATTGAGTGGGATAAAACGAAACATACTGTCACAGTTTATGATGAAAAAATCTCATTAACTCCTATCGAATTTTCGTTACTCGGACTATTTTTACAAAATACAAACCGTGCTTATAGCCGAGATGATTTAATCGAAAAAATTTGGGGCTATGAAACAGATATCGAATATAGAACAATTGACTCACACATTCGTAATATCCGTGATAAACTACGCAAAAAAGGATTTCCGATTGAAGATTACCTAGAAACGGTCTATAAAGTCGGATATAAATGGAAAAGTGAATAATTACTTCGGTCAGTGGGAAATCGTATACCACTGACTCTTTATTATGAATAAGGTATGGTGAAAAAATGAGTAAACTTTCCCTTAAAATTGGGACATACTTTTTAATATTAGCTTTATGTATTGAAACAATTGCTTTCGTATCTTTTTATAAAAGCCTTTCAAAAATGCGTATTGTAGAGGAAACAGATGCTCTTTTAGAGAAAGGTAATCGCTATAGTAAAAAAATTAAAAGCCGCGAGAGACGGGATGAATATTATAAAGAAATGAAACACGCTGAACATAATAAAAATCCTAAACGTCCTGTGTACCCTGAGTTCGATATTACGAATGAGGCTGCACACTTAGTTGAATCGGAATCAATTTCGAACTCCGATATAGCTATCATTATTACTGACCATAACGGCAAAATTATTTCCACCTCAGAACCCGTAACAAAAGATATGCAAAAACAACTTACTTGTAAAACAGAAACTGTCCCAGACGGCGGATTGGTCGTTGAAAGGAACTGGAAAAAATCAAAGTTCATCACAACAGTAAGCCCACTTAACACAGCAAAGTTTCAAGGAAAGCTATATATGTTATTAAAAACATCTTTCCTAGAAAATATGTTACTTAAACTCATGAACCAATTTCTTATCATTAGCGTTTTAACAATTATTTTAACAACAATTTCTGTCTTTGTTTTTTCACGCGTTATTACAGAACCACTTGTAAAAATGAAGAGAGCGACAGAAAAAATGTCAAAATTAAACAAGCCAATTCAATTAGGTATTAAACGAAATGATGAACTCGGAAGTTTAGCAAAAACAATTGAAGATTTATCGAGTGAACTTACGTATATGAAAAAAGAGCGCAATGAATTTCTCGCTAGTGTCGCTCATGAACTATTAACTCCATTGACCTATATGAAAGGTTATGCGAAGGTAGCAAAGAGAGACTCTTTAACCAAAGAGGAGCGAGAAGAATACTTACAAATTATTGAGGATGAAACGGATAGTGTAACCGATCTCGTCCAAGATTTATTTATGCTTGTACAATTAGAACAACACCAATTTGTTATAAAAAAACAAAAAGTGCTTCTTCAGCCATTTTTAGAACGAATGGTTGAAAAAACAAAAACAACATTAACGAATAAGCAAATGCAACTTCATGTATATTGCAAAGATGATTTAGAAGTTTGTATAGACGAAAGACGTATGGAACAAGTTATGTTAAATTTATTACACAACGCTTATCAACATTCGCCAGAAAACACAGCCATTACGATACGTGTACTTACAAAAACAGATTCTTTTACAATAAGTGTACAAGATGAAGGTGAAGGTATTCCTGAAGAAGATATCCCGCATATATTTGACCGTTTTTATCGTGTCGATAAATCTAGAACACGAGCTACAGGCGGAAAAGGTATCGGGCTAGCTGTTGCAAAGGAAATTGTAGAATTGCATAACGGTTCTATTCTAGTAACAAGCCAATTAGGAGCGGGAACAAACTTTATAATCGAGCTACCTTTTGAATAATATGCGTGTGAAAACACCAGTAGTAGTAAACACTACTGGTGTTATTTTGTTCATAAAAACAGCTCATATAAGCTAAGCTTTTGAAATTATTCTTATTTCAATATAAAATAAAGGTACATTTGCAAAGATTTGGAGGGTGATATAATTGGATATCCATGTATTAACAAAAGACGAAGCAGAAATTTACTTAGAACTTCGCGTAGAAGGATTAAAGCAAAACCCTGAAGCATTCAGCTCTTCTTATGAAGATATTATTAATAAAGAGTGTGCGATTGAATATAAAGCACAAAAATTAGCACAAGATGAAAACTATACGCTAGGTGCATTTAAAGATGGAAAATTAATCGGGGTTGCAACACTGGAAACGAAACCATATGTAAAACAAGAACATAAAGCTAAAATCGGTTCTGTATATGTATCTCCAAAAGCGCGCGGACTTGGAGCAGGAAAAGCACTTATTAAAGAATGTCTTGAGCTTGCTAAATCTTTAGAAGTAGAACAAGTTATGCTTGATGTTGTTGTTGGCAACGATGGAGCGAAAAAACTTTATGAATCATTAGGTTTTAAAACATTCGGTGTACAAGAACGTTCATTAAAATATAACGGACAATATTGGGACGAAGAGCATATGGTCTTATTCTTAGATGAAAATAAATAATAAAAAACATCCTCATGTTTGGAGGATGTTTTTTACTTTCTTGTAAACCATGCCGTGTGTAATAATTGAATCGCTTTCGCAATTTCTTCCTCTGATAATATCGCAAACCCAAGTAAAACTACATTTTCAGGTGCAGTATCGTCTTTATAGTACGTAGACACAGGATATATTTTGATACTATGTTTCGCAGCTTCTTGAATTAATTCTTCTTCCCGCATTCCATTATGCACTTTTAATAAAATGTGTAATCCTGAATCTTCTCCTATCACTTCAACACGATTAGAGAAATACTTCTCTATTTCAAAAACAAGTCGATCTCTCTTCTTTCGGTAGACGACACGCATTTTATGAATATGTTTTTCCCAATAGCCTTCATTTAAAAATCTTCTAATCACTTCTTGGTCCATTCTTGAAACACTTTGTGTATAAAATAAATATTGCTGTTGATACTTTTTAATTAATTTCTTCGGCAACACCATATAGCTCATCCGTAGCGATGGTAATAATGCTTTAGATAGCGTCCCCATATAAATAACTTTCCCCTCTGTATCTAACCCTTGCAGCGCCGGTATAGGCTTTCCAGAATAGCGAAATTCACTATCATAATCATCTTCAATAATATACCTGCTCTCTTCTTTCTTGGCCCATTGTAAAAGCTGCATCCTTCTCGTAATAGGCATAATCATTCCATACGGAAACTGATGGGAAGGTGTAACAAATACAACATTCGCATTGCTATTTTCTAAATCTGCAATACAAATTCCATCTCTATCTAAAGATAACATTTGGACTCTTGCTTCTCCCTGTTCAAAAACAACCATCTTTCTATGATACCCTGGGTTTTCAACTGCATAATTGCTTCCCTTTAACAATTGAAACAATAGTTTCACTAATATTTGTGTTCCCGCTCCTAATACAATTTGACTAGCTGAACAACGTACACCTCTAGATTCATACAAATAATTCGTAATCTCTTCTCTTAAGCTCGCTTCTCCTTGAGGGTGTCCTAGAAAGAGAAGTTCGTTATTATGCGGCTGCCATATTTCATTTACAATTTTCCGATACATATTGAATGGAAAAGCATTTGTATCAATTCCTGTTTGTGTAAAATCAAATTTATAACTCTTCTCCTGAAACGGTACTTCTTCTATTCTATCTCCGCTATCCTCTATATGAACCATTTGCTCAATCTTGCATACAAAATAACCTTTTCTCGATATCGACTCAATATAACCTTCTGCAAGTAATTGTTCGTACGCTGCCTCTACTGTATTTTTACTTACTTGTAAATGTATCGCTAACTTTCGCTTAGCCGGTAATTTCGTAAAAGGGACAATTGATCCATCTTTAATTTCTTTTTTTATATACTCATACAATTGCACATACAATGCCTTTTTACTATTCATATTTAAATTAGGCGTTAATTCTAACATAATATCTGACCCCTTAATAAAACTAAAATCTGATACTTTTTACAGTACCAGAAGTTATATATAATTCCTTTTATCATGTCACACATAAAAAATCAAATACTGGAGAGGAGAAACATGATAATGAACAATGGTAGACGTATCGGACTCATTATGATTATTACAGGGGCTACATTATGGGGATTATCTGGTCCAATGATTCAGTGGCTATTTCAACATACTAATGTATCCTCAATTGATTTTTTAACAATTCGATTGTTGCTTGCAGGAATATTTATTTTGTCTTTCTTACTTATAAAGAAACAAAACATATTTCAAATTTGGAAACACCCTAGATATTCTATACAACTTATTATTTTCTCTATTCTCGGCATGCTCGGTGCGCAATACGCCTTTATCGAAACGGTTCATATTAGTAATGCAGTCACAGCAACGCTATTTCAATTTCTAGGTCCTGTTCTTATTACCATGTATGTTGCATTTGAACAAAGAAAATTCCCTGCTTCCATGCAACTATTCGCAATTATAGCCGCGCTAATAGGAACATACTTTATTATTACAAATGGCTCAATTGAAAATATTGTTTTATCCAAAGAAGCTATTATTTTTGGACTATTAACAGCAATCGGATTTGCATTTTATACCCTTCATCCGGCTTCTCTCATTAAAGAATGCGGGACAACTGTAGTAATTGGTTGGGGGATGTTAATCGGAGGAATTGCACTACTTATTTATAATCGTTCATTCGGGTGGAATCAATTTTCACAAACCCTTACACTAAAAACTTTTTCTATGCTTATTCTTATCATTATTAGTGGTACCCTTTCTTTCCTTCTATATATCGGTAGTCTTAAATATTTAGCAGCAACAGAAACAAGCATTTTATCTAGCATTGAACCCCTTGTAGCTGCCATCGTTTCAATCACTTGGCTAAATGAATCTTTTGGAACATATCAATTATTAGGCGGCGTATGTATCGTTCTGTCCGTTATTTTTTTGACGATGCCTCAAAAAGAAACCGAACCAACCTATACAACGGAACAAATATAAAATGAAACTTTAATTAGTGGGGACTATCTCCCACTAATTATTAACCTACACCAATCGGGCTTTTACGAGATAAAAATGTCAAAAGAGGTCGTACAAAACTTACGACCTCTTTTTATACTTTAAAGGAATTGTCCCGCCTTCTAGCAAATACAATTACACTAACAATAAAAACTAGGAGTGTGGCACCATGAAAAAAATCGGAACTATGCTACTTCTCTCCTTCCTCATCACTGGATGCACACAAACGCAACCGGATTCAAAAGAACAAAAAAAAGACGTAATAGCAACGTCATCCACTCAAGTGAACGCACCTTCCTTCTTTCACCTTAGTGTTTTAAAAGATGTAAATTGGGAAGAAACACCTTCTTTCGTAGAAGGAAAAATGCCTTTAAAAGGCATCGAAGGTAAAGTCGCAATGGCTGATAGTCCTATTATCGCAAATGAACAAAATGAAATAATGTGGCACTTTCTAGATTCTGAAATACCAACTGGAAAATTGTCTATTATTGCGCTAAAACAAGGATCTGTAACTCCGACACAAGTACTCTTTCAAAAAGAAACTTCCAAACAAACTTGGACTACTTCAAATACAATCGATTCTACTACAAACGAACTCCCTCTCACTATGTCACTACCTTCATCTGGATTATGGTTATTAAATATATATGTGAATGAAAAATATTATGATCAGTTTGTAATCACTGCTGAGTAAAGTGACAAAAATAAACCACTTTCTTACAACAATGTAATTTCTACGTCATGTACTTCGATAGTTGAATTATCTCTCTTCTCTTATACTTAAAGTAAGAAATGAAACGAGGAGAGATGAGAGATGAAAAAAATGATAGAAGTGATCGTAGCAGTAACTGAGGTTTTAGTGAATGGTAAACAAGTTGCAATGGAATTAAATAAATAGTGAAGAAACATAAATAATTCTACACTTCTTCATTATTTTGATTTCTTATCTCAAAAAAGCAGTGCCTTTTAGGCACTGCTTTTCGCTATTAATAACGTGGTATTTTCGTAATTTGTGCCACGCCTGAATCAATAGCTGCTTTCGCTACTGCTTCTGCAACACTTGGAACAACTCTTTTATCTAATGGATTCGGGATTACATAATTCGCATTACGTTCTTCATCAGTAATGATGTTAGCGATCCCATATGCTGCCGCTAATTTCATCTCTTCTGTAATATCAGTTGCGCGCACATCTAACGCACCGCGGAATATTCCGGGAAACGCCAATACATTATTTACTTGATTCGCATAATCCGAGCGTCCAGTTCCTACTACAGCTGCCCCAGCCTCTAATGCATCCTCAGGGAAGATTTCTGGAATTGGATTCGCCATTGCAAACACAATTGCTTTCTCATTCATCGTCTGTACAAGTTCTTTCGTTAATACGTTAGGAGCAGATACGCCAATAAAAATATCAGCTTGGTGAATTGCTTCTTTTAACGTTCCACGCACATGTTCACGATTTGTCTTTTTTGAAACTTCAATTTGTGCTTCGTTCATCCATGTTTCACCTTCACAAACAATACCTTCTAGGCTAACTAGCGTAATGTGCTTTGCACCAGCCTTTAATAATAATTTTCCAATTGCAATTCCTGCCGAACCCGCACCGTTAATAACGATTTTCACATTATCCATTTGTTTGCTAACAACTTTTAATGCATTAATAACAGCTGCTAAAACGACAATAGCTGTTCCATGTTGATCATCATGGAATACAGGAATATTCGTTTCTTCTTTTAATCGTTTTTCAATTTCAAAACAACGCGGTGCTGCAATATCTTCTAAATTAATCCCTGCAAATGTAGGCTCTAAATTTTTTACAAGGGTAACGATTTCATCTACATCCGTTGTGCCTAAACATAATGGGAAAGCATCTACATTCGCAAACTTCTTAAACAAAATACTTTTTCCTTCCATAACAGGCATAGCGGCTTTCGGTCCAATGTTTCCTAAACCGAGTACCGCTGTTCCATCTGAAACAACTGCCACCATATTGCCACGTGCTGTATAGTCATACACTGTTTCTTCATCTGCCGCAATCGCTTTACACGACTCCGCTACACCTGGTGTATACGTCAGGCTTAAATCATCCGCTGAATTTACCTCCACTTTACTTGTAATTTCAATTTTCCCTACTAATTCTTTATGCAATAACAATGATCTTTCATTAATTTGATTTGCTAACATACTTATAATCTCCCCTTAATTTGACAAGCTAGCTATACGAATATAGCTAGCTTGTTTGATCATGAAAACATTTTTAATAATATTGTCGCCGTTACAACCATTGCCGCCCCGCCTAAACGAGTTGAAATTTGCGCGAACGGCATTAATTCCATACGATTTGAAGCCGATAAAATAGCAACATCTCCAGTTCCGCCTAAACCGCTATGACATCCAGTTACAATCGCCGATTCAACTGGATACATCTTCATCACTTTCCCTACAAGAAAACCTGATGCTACCATTGTAAGAACAACCGATGCGCACACAACAACATATCCTACTGAAAGAACTGCTGCTACGTCTTTTAACGGAATATATAGCAATCCTAATCCAACCATTAAAGGCCAAGTTAAATTCTTCGAAATAAATTTATATAAATGGAATGCTCCTTGCTCCATTTTTGCTGGCATTAATTTAAAGTATTTCACAAGTGCTGCTGAGAAAATCATAATGATTGCCCCAGGAATACCGATGAACTTAGAAGCAAATCCTCCGAAGATGAAGAACGTACACGCAATTAATAAACCTGCTCCCATTAATGAGAAGTCAATTGGCTTCTCTGTATTTTGTTCTTTTAATAATTCTGCTTGATTGTCTGTTTTCACTAATACACCGTTACCACTAAGCTCCGGTTTCTTCTCACCTAAACGCTTCATATACCCTGCACTTACAATTGCGAACATATTTCCAATAATAGCTGCTGGAATAAGCTGTGATACAAACGTTGCTGACGATTCATTTAAAATATCACTATAAGCTAGCGACAATGGTAAAATCCCTTCCCCGATACCACCACTCACAATTGGTACGATGATAAAGAAGAATGTGTGCTTCATTTCAAATCCAAATAATGAACCGACCAATAACCCTACTGCTACAGAAGCTAACGTCCCTACTACTAAAGGAATAAACATGCGAACGAAACCTTGTACTAACACTTTACGGTTCATTCCTAAAATACTTCCGACTACTAAACAAGAAATATATAAATATAAAAAGTTCGATTTTTTCATTAACATAGTCGCAGCTTCCATTGAAGCTGGATTCATCCAGTTAAAAAATACAAGTAATGATGGAATAAATAACGAAAGTATTGCTGGACCGCCGATATTTTTTAAAATTGGAATTCTCATCCCAATATCGCCTAAGAAAATCCCCATGATCATAATAACTGCAAATCCACCAATCATATCTGCTGGCAATTTATTATATACAGATGCCCCATAAATAATAGCAGCCAATACTACATATAACGGTAAAGGTATAACACCGATTTTTACATTCATAATTTTAGAAGCGAAAGATTCTCTTTGTACTTCATTTCCTTCAGAAAATGATACCGCTTCCACATTCTTTTGAATTCCCATATGGCACCCCCTCGTTTTCTTAATAACAATATTAAAACGCTTTCAATAGTAAAAATAGTTTTTGTAAGTTTTGTAATTGATTTTGTAATTAAAAAAAGTATAAGCGACTTATACTAAGTCGCTTATACGTAAAACTCTATTTTCTTTTGATCAACACATCTTAATTTACTTACAGGTCTTCCCACATGTTGGTACACCATTTCGTTTTCTAACACCCCAATGTCAGTCAAAAACATTACATATTTTCGAATAGAAACTCTTGAAATTCCAACTAATTGTGCCATTTCATCTGTTGTAAACACCCTTCCATTCAACGACTCGATCTTCTGCCAAATTAATTGCAATGTTTGCTTCGTTAACCCTTTCGGAAGCTCTTTCGTGACAGTAGGCTCCCTTTTTTCTTTTTGTAAAATTAACGAATCTAATTCCGATTGACTAATTTTTTGTTGTTCTTTCATGAAAGTAAGTTTTTCTCGATATATAGTTAATGCCTCTTTAAATCGTTCAAATGTAAATGGTTTAATTAAATAATCTACTACGCCATATTGTAATGCTTTTTTAATACTTCCCATATCATGTACAGCTGAAATCATTATAATATCGATTTCTTTTTCTTGGTTCCGGATATACATTAAAAGCTCAAACCCAGTCTCTTCAGGCATAAAAATATCAAGTAATACTAAATCTACTCGTGATTTCTCTAATATTTCTATCGCCGACTTTACTGAGTTAACTGCTTGAACAAGCTCAAACCCTCCTACTTGCTCTAAATAATGCGTATTTAACATTGCTACCATCGGGTCATCTTCTACAATTAAAACTTTAATCATATTTGCCTCTCATCCCTACCTTTAGGTATTTCAATTGTTATCGTTGTTCCCTTTCCTACTAATGAATGCATATGAATTTCCCCATTTATTCGCTGTATACTTTCTTTTACAAGATACAAACCATAACCGCGGTTATCTCCCTTTGTGGAATAACCTTTCGTAAATAATTCCTCTATTTCTTTTTCTTGTATACCTTTTCCCGTATCTTGTACTGTAATAGTTAATATATCCCCGTGTTGTATCTTAACTTCAACTTGCTTCTTTTCACAATTCGTAACTGCCTCTAATGCATTATTAATTAAATTTCCAACAATCGTAATAAGTTCATGAGCAATACTTTCATCATCTATTTCCGGCATATAAGAATCTTCACTTATAATTAATTTTATATTTTTCTCTCTAGCATAGCTGAGCTTACCTAGTAAAAAACCCGCAAATACTGGACTTTTTATTCTTTTCATAACTCCACCAATTTCATATTGATGCTCTGATACCATGCCGCTTATATACTTCTGTAATTCTTCATACTGTTTCATATGTGTAAGCCCTAATACGACATGCATCTTATTCATAAACTCATGAGATTGTGCCCGTAATGCTTCTGCATATAGTCTAATACCAGTTAGTTCCTCTGCTAGTTTTCTAATCTCTGTTTTATCACGAAATGTTGCAATTGCACCAACTATTTCTCCTTTTACATATAAAGGAACTCGATTCGTCACAATCGTAATTCCGTAAATATTTTGTTCTTCGTTTAATTGTACTTCTCCCGTTTGCAATACTTCTTTTATACGTGAATTTGGCATATACAACTCAACATCTTTACCGATAAAATCTTCTTCAAGTCCGCTTTTTTTAAATAGACGTTTCGCTTCATTATTAATTAACGTTACTCTAGCCTCTCTATCTACAGCAATAATACCTTCCTTTACAGATTGTAGCATCGTATTTCTTTCTTCAAGAATTTTTGCTATCCTGTGCGGCTCAAGACCGAATAAGCTTTTCTTTATATGTCTAGCTAGCAATATTGCTCCTATAATTCCGACTAATACACCAACTCCGACACCAATATAAATGATATGTCTACTTTCCTTAACTCTCTCTTTTACATTATCTGCTGAAATACCAACAGCCACTGCTCCAAGTTGTTCACCTGTTTCGGAAAATATTGGTACAAACACTCGCATGGAAATACCTAAAGTTCCTTCTGCTAACGATACATGTTCTTTTCCTTTCAATACAGGCCCTTCATCCCCGCCAATAAAATGATGACCTATTTTTTGAGGATCTGGATGAGATTTTCTTATTCCATCCATGTCCATAACTACAATAAATTGAACACCTGTGTTTTTTAATATCCTATTTGTATACGTTTGGATTGCAGAGGTATCTGCTTTCCCAACCAAGCCATCGATTACAATCGAATCATTCGCCACAATGTGTGCAATTGTTTTTGCTTTCTCTGCTTGGCTATCCTCCGTCGTCCGTTCTACATTATGACTAATTAATATATCTGTCACAAGTAAAGAAAAAATTACAACTGTACAAACTAACAATGTAATCGTTTTCCACAAATTCCATAGTCTTTTTCTTTTGTTCATCCCGTTAATGACTCCCCTAATTGCTGAATAGAAAAATAAGTAAGGTGATATTATTTTCACCTTACTTATCTGCTATTATTATACTTTAAATTTACTAGTCATCGCTTGTAGTTCTTCGGCCATCTCAGCTAAGTTTTGCGAAGCTGAACTAATTTCTTCCATGGAATTAACCTGTTCTTCTGTTGAAGCTGCAACACTTTGCATACTAGCTGTATTTTCTTCTGCAGCAGCTGCAATTTCATCAATAGCATTTGTCACTTCATTTGCATCTCCAGCAATTCTCTTCGTTGTTTCTACCATTTGATTAACTTGAGAAACAATATGTGTAGTAGAACTTAAAATTTCCGTAAAACTTACTTTCGTTTTTGTTACAACATCAAGGCCTTGTTGAACTTCTCCATTCACATTATCCATTGCCTTAACAGTATGTTCAATATCCGCCTTAATTTCTGCGATTAAATTTGCAATCTCTCCAGATGACTCTCCTGATTGCTCTGCTAATTTTCTAACCTCATCTGCTACAATAGCAAATCCTCGTCCCTGTTCACCTGCTCTTGCTGCTTCAATAGCCGCATTCAAAGCTAATAAGTTCGTTTGAGTAGCAATGTTTTGAATTGCTTCAGAAATAGCTCCTACCTGCTTTGATTTCTCATCAAGAAGTTTAATAATAGCATCTGACTCGGATACCGATCTAGAAATAGACTGCATTTGTTTTGCGGTTTGTTCAACTAAATCTTCTCCCTCTTCTGCTCTTTCTCGCGCATGTAATGAGGAAATAGAAATTGACTCTGCGCTTCCAGTTACATCTTGAATTGCTGTATTTACTTGTTGCAATGTAGCCGCACCTTCTTCAACACCTTGACTTTGTGATTCGGCCCCACCTGATACTTGTTCCATTGCAATTGTAATTTGGTCTGTCGCATCATTTGCTTGCTGTACGCTTGCTGTTAACTCTTCTGCCGATGCTGCAACATGTTCTGCTGAAAAGCTAATTTGGGTAATAACATCTTGTAAAGACGTAGACATTTCATTAAATGAATTCCCTAATTTTCCTATGTCATCCTTGGAATGGATTGTAATTTTCTCTGTTAAATCTCCGTTACTAATTTTATATGCCGATTCAGCTATTTTTCGTAATGGCCTTGTAATAGACTTTGTAATGAAATAAATTAATACACTACCAAATGCAATAGCAATAGCAATGACAATCAAAGTCTTATAAAACACTGGACTGGCAGCTTGAGTAATTTCTTCATCGAACATAACGCCAACTACTTTCCAGCCTGTTTTCTCATTTGTTGCAAAGATTAAATTCTTTTTATCATCTTGTTCTGTATAAGACACATTTCCTTGTTTATCTTCATAAATTGGTTTAATCCAAGGATCAGTAACTTTTGCACCTGGTTTTCTAGATGGATGACTAACAATTTGCTTATTTTGATCTAAAATAACTGCATAACCTTTTTCACCAATGTTAATCATTTTGGAAATTTTTAAGATGTTATCTAAATTTAAATTAATTCCTATAACACCTTTACCATCTTTTACTTCTTTCGCAATTGTCACTACCATATTTTTTGTAGACGCTGATTGATATGGTGCAGTAACAATTACTTTCCCTTTATTTTCATGTGCTTCTTTATACCAAGATCTATCTGTTGGATTATACCCATCAGCCATTTGGATAAATGGTTCTCTTATAAACTTTCCCGTCTCTGTTCCAATATAAATACCTTCTACTTCTGGATGAAGCTTTATATATTGTGCTAACTTCGTTCTTACTATTTCTTCTTGTCCATTTGGATATGTATCCTCTGTTAAGATGTCTGCAAAGTACGTCGCATCAACAAATTTCTCTTCTATATTTTGAGAAATAACAGTATTTAAAATCGAAATATTCTCCTTTGCTTTATCTGTCATTTGATGTTCAAAATTTGTTTTGGCAGTTTGATATGAAACACCACCGATAATAATTCCTGGTATAGTTAAAATAATAAAAAATGAAATGATTAATTTTTTATTGATACTCATACATTTAACCCAGTTAAATATTTTTTGCATAATAAGCCTCCTTTATGTAATGTGGATACTTGTGTCATTTTATACAATTAACATATATAAAACAATATATAATGATAAAATGTAATTTTTTCTTCAATTATGCATTTTTGCATATTCATTCCTTATACGTATTTTAATCATAAAAATAAGAGAACTTTAGCATTATATATGCTAAAGTTCTCTTATTTCTTAACAGCGTCTACTCTATAGAACTTCTCTTATAATCCTCAAATGTTTATCCTTCACCTTATAGTCATATTACTAAAAATCTTCGTCCTAATTTATTTAGCGCTCTTTACATAACTAATCGCCTGACTTCCCATTTGTACCCATGCCTGTTCAAAGGTTTCTCTCGGTACTTTTACATCTAAGCTATCCTCAAGTGGATCTCGAATATATACAGATTCCTGATCATACCCAATAAGTACAACACAATGTTCATTATACGTAATAGAAACATCTCCACTATTTGTTTCCCATGTAGTAAATTCATCTTCATCTAATGGTGCAAATGTTGCATTTGTGATCATGACTACAGGTTGCCCTGCTTTTACACTCTTATAAATTTCTTCTATATTCTTCCCTGTTAAGTCTACAGCTTTATTAGGTAAATATTTTTCCGCTAACTGAAAAAGTGGCCCATGATATACACCGTATCCTGATTCAGAGAATGTATAAATATTACCTACAAATCCTTCATTCGGATTCCCGCGCACACCATCTTCTATAAAATTAACTTTTTTTATTTCATTTGCTAACGTCATCTTATCTACTGAAACACCAGCGTATTGTAACATCATCGCTAAGCTTGTCACTTCACAGCCTCTATCTAGCTCTGGTAGTTGCTGAATTAATGGTACACCTGATAAAATGGCCTTTTTATCATTATTACTAAATTCCGGTTCTTTTCCATTTTGTATATTGAAGAATGTCAACTTCTCCACATACTTTGTAATTCCATTTGTATATACACTCCATACAGCTATAGCTAGTAATGCTATACATATATACCACTTAAACCTCCGTATCACTCTCACGCCCTTTTTAGTTCGTTAAATAAGAATAAAATGCGTCAGCATCCGTTCGAATCACTGGTACAAAATTTAGTTCTTTTTCTCTCTCAGGTTGATTTTTTTTTATTTTTTCTGTTAGCTCTTGAATATTCATGTTCGCTTTGTCCATATTAAGCTCATCTGCCAATTGTAGCACCTTTTGTTCATTAATTTCTCTTAACACTTGATATATATCTTTACCGTACAAATCAATATGATATTTTTTTGCTTCTTCCTGTACTTTTTGTTCGTACACTTCTTGTGCTAACTCTTCGATTTCCTTCCCTTTTTGCGAAATGTCTAACTTCCCTGCTTCTTCTCTTACTTTCGTTCCGTAGATTTCTTCCGCAATGTCTTCAATTTCTTTTCCATTTGTTGAAATACCTAATTTATCCGCTTCATTTTTAATTTTAATCGTATTAATTTGATTAATTAAATCTACAATTGATGTATTCTCTATCGATATGCCTAGCTTTAAGGCTTCTTGCTTCACTTTTGTTTCATAGATTTCTTCAGACAGAGTTCCAACATCTTTTCCTTCAATCGAGATGCCTAACTGCTCTGCTTCTCTTCCTACTTCTGTTTCATGAATTTCTTTTTCTAGCGTAATTTGTTCTTTTCCTTCCGTTTCAATACCTAGTTTCTCCGCTTTTTCTTCTGTATTCACCGCATGTATCTTTCCATTGTTTAATTGTTCTTTACTGCGCTGTGTGTAATCTGTCTTTCCTTTTGATGTTTCAGAAGGAGAGGCACCCCCTAATATGCTTAAACTCATTACTCCAATAGTGAATACCGTCATCATTTTCTTTTTCAAAATTAATTCCTCCCTCTTACACTTTCTTTTCCATCATTCCCATAATTTTTTTAATACTATACATACATCTCATCGCTGCTTGAGATAACATTATGATTGATAAAACTCACTCACATACACCTAGTCTCTTCTTCATGTAACGAACTTTCTTTATGCCATACATAATATAAATAGTTTCTTAACTTTATCTTAAAAAAAGACGACCTTGTAAAAACAAGATCGTCTTCTTACTTATATTCTTTGATTTTTAGGGAATATCACTTCAAAGCAAGTTCCATCTCCCCATTTGCTCTCTACTGATATTTTTCCATAATGCTTTTCTACAATCCAATTTGCGATTGAAAGACCTAATCCAGCTCCTTCTGACGTACTTCTTGCTTTATCCCCTTGATAAAAACGATCAAATAATTTCGGAATATCTTCTTCTTTCACTCCTATCCCGTTATCCTTCACCTGTATACGAATTGCACTACTCGTTTGCGTGCAATCAATTTGAATATGCCCGCCTTCGTTTGTATACTTCATCGCATTATCTAACAGTATGACCATCATTTGATGAATCCGCTCTCTATCCCCCATAAAAGATACACCACGTTCTACTTTTAGCATCATTTCTTTTTCTTGATAAGAAGCAATCTCCTTATATGGAGCTACTATTTCTTCTAACAATTTATCAAGTTCAAATGTTTTCTTATCCATCTCAATTTGATTAGAATCAGAACGTGCTAGCAATAATAAATTACTAACGAGTTTCGATAACCGCCTACATTCTTTTGAAATTGTAGAAATATCCATCGCTTTTTCTTCTATCGTAGCGGATGGTGACTGGAATAAAACATCCGTTTTTGATTGAATAACTGCAAGTGGTGTCCTGAGTTCATGTGATGCATCAGAAACGAATTGCTGCTGTTTCTCCCATGAATTTTGAATAGGTACGAGTGCTCTACCAGCTAGGAAAAAGCCGATACCTATCGCACAGAGGCTTCCTATGCTACAACCTATAACAAGGATTAAAAATAAAGTATTTAACATTCTTTCTTCCGCTGTTATATCTCGCACGATTTGAACTATTTCTCCATCTTTTTGAAGCGAAAATGCTCTAAAATATCGTCCTTGTACTTCAATATCTTGTAACTCCTCTAATTTTTCGGGAGAAAAACTTTCCAAATTCTCTTCAAAAATAGAACGGAATTTACGGTTATCGCCCTCTATTTTCACTATTTTCCCATTCCAAGTTATTCTAGTTACTCGCGGATCTCCAATTTGGATATTCTCCATGCGTTTTCTTGGTGGTACTTTAACATCTAATTTTTCTCTATACTGAGCTATCATTTTTATAGATTGATCTACTTCACTATAAATACGCTTGTATGTGTACGAATAAATAATACTGCCTAATATACCTATTAATAGAATAAATACTAATGAGTTCACTATAGTCAAACGAATGCGTGTTTTTTGAAACATACTTCCTTTTTTCATTGTTCTTTTAATATATATCCAATACCTCGAACGGTTTGAATATCTTTCTGATAACCGAATGGCTCTAATTTTTTACGTAAATGATGCACATACACTTCTACAATCGCTACTGTCGTATCTGAATCAAATCCCCAAACACGATCAAAAATTTGTTCACGCATTAAAATCTTTCCGCTATTTTGAACAAGGTACTCTAGAAGCTCATATTGTTTTAATGATAACTTCATACCTTTTCCATCTACTTGAACATCTTTATCTTTTCCGAACAATTCAATGCCTTTATAGCGAATTGTTTGCTGCGTTGTTAAACTACCACTTCTGCGTAGTAAAGCACGAATTCTCGCTTTTAATTCAGGGGCCTGAAATGGCTTAACAATATAGTCATCTCCACCAAAGTCCAATCCCTTCACCCGATCTTCTAAAGAATCTCTCGCTGTCAAAAACAGGACTGGTGTTTCAATCTTTTCATCTCGTATTTTTTGAATCACTTCAAATCCGTCCATCCCTGGCATCATCACATCCAGCAAAATTGCATCATATATATTTTGAAGAGCTAAAAACAATCCATCTTCTCCATTTATTGCCGTATCTACTTCAAATTCATCACGTAAAATTTGTACGATAGACTCTAATAACGAAGCATTATCTTCTACTACAAGTAAACGCATGCTCTCACCTTCCATCAAATAGTTCAATTCTATTTATTATTACATTTCTTCTCTTCATAACAAAAGAATGTAGTTACATTACGTAATTTCATTTTTAACTATTTCCTTCTAAAATTTTGAAGTTTTATTATAAAAACTTTGTCTTAAATTTAGCTTAATAAAAAATTGAAAGAAATAAGATTCCTCTTATCTCTTTCAATTTTTTATTACATATACCTTTTTACTCGGCAACTCTAAACAATTTAGCTGACCGCCATACACAGCCCCGCCATCAATCCCAATAATACGATTACTACCAAAATACACTCCGCAATCCTCACTACCATGAAGCGTTTTTGTTTCCGTATGCCCAAATACAATAACCTTTTCACCGCTATATCCATTATGAAATTCATTACGGATCCACATTAATGTATATGGTTCAGATTCAGAAACTCGTTTCATCGGTTCAACCCCAGCATGTACAAATATATACTCTTCTGTTTCAATGTAATGATCTAATTCTTGAATAAACTTTATATGTTCCTCTAATACACGAGAGTGTAAAATCGGTTTTTGGAAGTCTTTCTCATTAACCGCAATATCTTCTTCTACAAATCCATAGCTATATAATGTCTTATCTCCACCATTTCTTTTTACCCAATGGTTCCATGAACGTTCCTCATTTGTCGTTAACGCCTTAATCATCATATCTTCATGATTTCCTTTTAAAATGAGTGCTCCATCTTTTTTCAATTCTCTTACCTTTTCAATTACAGCACGCGCATTTGGACCACGATCTACATAATCTCCCAGTAAGATTAATTGATCCTGTTTCGCATCATATTGAGCTTCTTCCAATAAATGTTCGAACTTTTCTATCTCTCCATGAATATCACTAATAACAAGAATTCTTTTCATATTATCCCCCCTCTTTCTAATTATAGTTCAAAACGACAGAAAGTTCAGAATTGAAATCCCGCATTAACGGGCAGTAAGCCCCCCACTGATTACAGTTTCACTTTATTACAAACTAAACTATTATCCTTACAACAATGTAAGTCTCTTGTCATCCAATTCGATAGTTGTAATTACTGTATTTCCTTATACTGAGAGTAAGAAATGAAACAAAAAATAAGGAGAGATGAGAGATGAAAAAAGTAATGAAAGTTGTAGTAGCGGTAGTAGAGGTTTTCGTAAATGGTAAACAAGTCGCAATGGAGTTAAATAAATAATGAAAAGGACAACATTCACTCTAGACCCTTTACTCATATAAAAGAGATAAGACTTCATCATTTCTTTGATCCCTTATCTCCCTATAAAGAAAGCCGTATCCCTTTTAAGGATACGGCTTTCTCTTATTTTTGACTCGTACGAGCTGAAATGCTAATTGCTCTATCTGTTGCTTTGGCAGCTTCATCTAACGCTTCTTTACTATTCTTCCCGTCATACATCGCTTCTAATGCTTTTACAACTGCATCTCGTGATTCTGGGAATACACTAATTAAAGCCCCTTGTGTTGCTGGAGATTGCTTCGTCGCTTGCAATTGATCTACTGTTACTTTCAACTGTGGATATTTTTCATATTGCTCTTTTACTAATGGCTCATTATATGCATCTGGATTAATTGAGAAATAACCTGTTGCAGTATGCCATTTTGCTTGTACGTCTGGCTTCGTTAAATATTTCATAAAGTCCCAAGCACCTTGTTGCGTTTCTTCTGAAACCATATTCGTCATCCATAATGATGCTCCACCAATAACAACACCATTTTGTTTCGAATCCTCTGGATACGGAATATGTGAAACACCTACATTAAACTTAGATGCATCAATTAAATCACGAACACCTGCTGAAGAATCTAAATACATAGCAACTTGTCCAGACTGGAACGCGGCACGAATATCATCCCAACTTGCTCCATACTTTCCAAGTGCGCCAGCTTTATTTAAATCATCTAACATTCCAAATACTTTCTGTCCTTCTTTACCGTTAAATACCGCCTTCTTTGCAGCATCCTTACGACCGTTTTCGTTATCTACATATAAAGCACCTTGTGTCGCTAACAATTCTTCAAAGAACCAACCGTAGTTAAGCATGGAGAATCCATATTGTTTTACATTTCCGCCTTCTTTAATCGTTAACTTTTTCGCTGCTTCTTGTAATTCCGCATATGTTTTTGGGGCTTTCTCTGGATCTAAGCCCGCCTTTGCGAAAGCATCTTTATTATAAATTAATACTGGTGTAGATGAATTAAATGGCATAGAATACATTTTTCCATCAACTGAATAATAATTTGTAATTGCTTTTTCTAATTTTGACGTATCGTACTTATCTTTTTTTATCCAGCTATCAATTGGTGTGATTTTTTTGCTATCAATCATATATTTCGTTGTAATTTCACTCGATTGAACAAGAGCTGGCGCTTCTTTCGTTGCAGACATCGTTCTAAATTTCGTTAAAGACTCTTCATATGTCCCTTGGAACTCTGCCTTTATCTCATATTTATTTTGCGACTTATTATAGTCTGCAACAAGACCATCTAATACTCCTTGTGTTTTTCCACCCATCGCATGCCAGAAGCGAATTACAGTTTTATCACCATTTTTTTCAACTGGTGCTACTTTTGCCTGTACTTCAGGTTTTCCCTCTGTTTTACTATTTGAACAAGCTGCACTAGATAATGCCATTGTTGCTACCATTAATAGAGCAGCACCTTTTTTAACTAGACTCATTTAAATCTCACCTTCTCTTAGTTATTTAATTGCACCTTTTGTTAATCCTTGTTGTAATTGCTTTTGCCCTAAAAATAGTAAAATCAATGTTGGAATAACGATAACCGTAACACCGGCCATTACGCTTCCCCAATCAGTTGCAACTTCTTGAGACTGAAGCTGCTTTACACCGATTTGCACTGTTCTTACTTTTTCATCAGTGGTCACTAAAAGTGGCCATAAATACATATTCCATGTTGTTAAAAAGCTATATACTCCAAGCGTAATAAAACTCGTTTTACAATACGGTATTACAACGCTGAATAAAAATCTTATATTTCCAATCCCTTCAATAAAAGCAGCTTCTTTCAGTTCATTCGGGAGTGTCATAAAATGTTGACGTAACAAGAAAATACCGAAAGCTGTTGCAAAAAACGGCACTGTCATCCCGGCGAAACTATTGATCCAGCCAAAGTTTTGAATCGTTAAAAAGTTAGGCACCATCGTTGCTTCCCACGGAATAAGCATCGTTGAAATAAACAGGAAGAAAATTAAGTTTCTCCCTTTAAACTGAAGAAAAACAAAAGCATAAGCTGCTAAACTTGATACGATAAGTTGTCCAATCATAACGACTGTCGATACAATTAAACTGTTATATAAGTATGTAAAAAGCGGTACTTTTTGAAAAATATTAATGAAATTATCAAAAGTAAACTGGGTCGGAAATAACCTTCTCATTTGAATATCGTCTGGTGTCATAAAGCTTATTAAAAATGCATACAGTACAGGAAAAAATACCATCACTGCACTAATAATGAGTAGCATGTATAATAGGAAATTTTGTTTCCACTGTTTAACAATCATTTATAATGCACCTTTCTCTCAGCAAACTTAAATTGAAGTAATGTAGCAACGAAAATGAAAACAAATAATACCATCGCTTGTGCACTTGCTGTTCCAAATTGATGATTCACAAACGCCTCTTTGTAAATCGAGTACACAATTAAATTCGTTGCATCATTTGGTCCACCGTGCGTTAAAATATCAATTTGTCCAAAGCTTTGGAACGCACTAATTAATGTTACTGTTACAATAAAGAATAAAGTTGGTGATAGCATCGGTAATGTAACACGGCGAAGCTTATATAAATAACTAGCACCATCTATAGATGCACTCTCATATAAAGACGTATCAATATTTTGTAAACCACCTAATATAACTAAAAATGCAAAACCTGTATTCACCCAAACTGTTGTAACTGATACAGAGAATAGTGCCCAGTCCGGACTCGTTAACCATGCGATTGCAGGAAGGTTCATAGAGGCTAATATATTATTAAATAATCCTACACTTGGATGAAATAAAAATAGCCAAATCACTGCACTAGCAGCTACTGATATTCCCATCGTCGAAGAAAACAGAACTCGGAATAACCCAATACCTCTTACCTTTCCATTTGCAATCAATGCAAGAAACAAAGCAAATATAATACTCGTAGGAACTGTATATAAAACAAATAATAAAGTTGATTTTATACTTTTGTAGAAGGCTGGATCAGAGAATAAATATTGATAATTTTCTAAGCCAACGAAAAGATTAGCTTCTCCATGTATATCGGTTAAATAAAAACTATAATAAATCGTCCTAAACAATGGATAGAACAGAAAAATCGAAAATAGCAAAATAGATGGCGCCAAAAACAATAATCCTATTCTTAAATCTTTCGTTCTCTCCCATAATTTTTTCTTTTTTGACACCTTTGTTTGAACTGGTAACTTACTTACTTCGATCATTATTTCGCCACCACTTTCAACTCTTCTTCACCTACCACTTTTAAGCGTTCATTCGTGTTTTCGTTAAAGAAGCATAACTTTTCTTGCGAGAATAATAATTTTACTTTGTCACCTTTGTTCAGGAGTAACTGTCCGATAACTTTCGCACTCCAAGTTGTTCCATTTACCGCAAAGTTCAATATAGATTCATTCCCTAATACTTCTACAGATTGCAACGTCACTTCTTGTCCCTCCTCAGACAGTGCAATATGCTCAGGGCGCATGCCTATGCGAATTGTTCCTTCTGGTAATTGCTTTAACTGTCTAATAGATAATGGAATTTGCAATTGTCCTATATGTAATACACCTTTTTCTTTATTTACTTCCCCATCATTTATATTCATAGAAGGAGAACCTATAAAGCTTGCAACAAATTCGTTTGCTGGTTCGTTATATATGTTAAGTGGTGTTCCAACTTGCTGTATACTTCCTTTATTTAAAACCATGATACGATCACCCATAGTCATCGCTTCTATTTGATCGTGGGTAACGTAAATCATCGTAATTCCTAATCGCTGCTGAATTTCTCTAATTTCAATTCTCATTTGCGCACGTAATTTCGCATCCAAATTCGAAAGTGGTTCATCCATTAAACAGATTGGCGCTTGACTCACAATTGCCCTGGCAAGTGCAACACGCTGTCTTTGTCCGCCTGATAATTGGCCTGGTTTCATTTTCACATACTCTTTCAGTCCTACCATTTCAATAGCTTCCATTAATCGCTTTTGTCGCTCTTCTTTTTGTACTTTTCTTACCTTAAGTCCAAATAAAATATTTTCTTCTACAGATAAGTGTGGATATAATGCATAATTTTGAAATACCATTGATAGATTACGGTCTTTCGGCTCTAGATCATTTGCAACACGTTCATTAATAATTAAATCTCCTGAAGAAATCTCTTCTAAGCCAGCGATCATTCGTAATAATGTGCTTTTCCCGCATCCCGAAGGTCCAACTAAAACAAAAAATTCACCCTTCTTAATATGAACCGATACGCCTTTAACCGCTGTCTCTTCTGCATTTTTATATACCTTTGAAACATTTTTCAATTCAATCACAAGGTTGCACTCCTTTTTTCTTCTTGTATCCATACTTCATAATGACTTGTTGAAATCGCACTTGCTCCTGCACGAATTGCAATTTCCGCATCTTCTCGCGTTTGAATCAGCCCTCCTGCAATAATAGGAAACTCTATTTCCTCTACTAGCTGCTTAATAATAGAAGGCATAATCCCCGGCATAATCTCTACTGCATTTGGTTTAGTCGTTTTACAATTTTCAATTGATTTAGTAAGAGATAAAGTATCTACAATAAAAATACGTTGAATTGTTTTCAATCCAATTTTATTAGCATTTCGAATTGTTGAACCCTTTGTTGAAATAATACCTTGTGCCCCGATAACATCTTGAATATACAAAAGCGCTTCCTCTGTATTCGTATTTAAGCCTTGTATAAAATCACAATGAAGAAATACATCATGTCCATGTTTCTGCAATTCATATACACGCTCTGGTAATTCCAGCATTGAACCAGTCATAAGAAAAACTGTTTTCGGCAATTTTTTGTATGCTTTGTATCCTTTCCAATCCTTTATCATCGCAATATAAGGTTCTTTAAACATTTATTCCACCTAACTGTTCTATTTTTATCCAAACTAAAAACACCTACTTACATAGAACGCCTTTCTCCTTATTTGAACTCTAGGGAATAGAGCACACCTAAGAAAGTGGCACATTATATGTAAGTGGGTGTTCTCAAATGTTCTCTACCCTAGTTATTTTGTTACCTTTACTATATTACGCATTTATTAAGTCAGTTTTGATAGATTGTTAATTAGGTGTTAATCGAATGTTAATATTCACCATATCATCATTTACATTAATCTAGATATTAAAATATAAATAAATAGAACGAAACAATACTTAAAATTCAATCAATATGTAAATTCATTCCATAGTTAATGATTTTTAGTTTGCTTGCCACTGCTTGCAAACTAAAGTTATCCCAAGCAGTACTATAAAGTGGAATGCGCCTTTTCTCTTGTATTGATATGGCCCAGGCTGTAACAACATCAGTACCATATCCGTTCCCTTGAAACTCCGCTAAAGTTTCCACACTTGCCTCAGCAGCTACGGGCGTACTTCTGGCACTGCAACAAACAGAAACTACTTTTTCATTTTTTACAATTGCCAAATAAGGTTGCCTCCTTATTTACTCCATTTACCATCCATTCATAATCTATTTTTCATGTTCAAAATAAAAATCCCATTCAAATACACATTACTGAATCCATCATACTAACTGATTTCTTCATTCTGTCTATCTAAATGGGATTATTTTTCGTTTTTTACTCTACTGGTTGTTGTGGCTGTACTACTTCATTCGCTCCAGCTACCCTCAACATATTTACAATATCTTTAAAACCTCTTTTTTCAGCGTATTGCAGTGGTGTCAGATGTTCCTTGTTAGCCATGTTTACATCTGCACCGTGATCAATAAGTAATTGAATTACTTTCTTATGGTTTTCACTACCATTTCCTAATACAATTGCTTCTAATAACGCTGTTCCACCACGTTCATTTTTATAATTCACATCAATATCTGTATGCTCTAATAATTCTTTAACAACCTCTACATGGCCACGCTCAGATGCAGAAATAAGTGCTGTCCCACCTGACCTAGTCGTTTCTTTCGTATTAACTCCTGCATTAATTAAT